>JAYVXK010000141.1:0-24296 GCA_043785265.1 Myxococcales bacterium
GGCGAAGTAAACTCGTAGCGAGATCGCGATACGATGCCACCCGCGCTGGTGCCGAGCACGATCGCGATCCGCCGTGGGTCGACCTTGGAGAGAGAGGCTGAAGTCCACACTTCTCGCGCCGCCACGAGGCCCATCGCGGCGCACGGATCGATCGCGTCATCGCTCGCGAGCTCTGCGAATCGCGGCTCGGGGATCGTCGCAGCCAGGTGCACGTCGTAGATGGTGGTCGGAAATCGTGTGACCGGACGGATGCCATGAACGCCTTGCTTCAGCGCAGACCAGAACGCGTCGCATCCTTCGCCGATTGGCGAGAGCACTCCCATGCCTGTCACGACAGAGGGCCCCCAACGCATCGCATTCGATGGTTAGAGAGGATCCTTCATTGGAGCAAGACTTACAGGCAACAACGGATGAACTTGACCACGAGCCAATTGCTCATGGACTCCGAGTCACGGGGGGCGCAAACTTTCGGCGATGAGTCTTCGATCGACTTGGGGAGTTGCCGCCGTCGTCGTCTCGAGCACTTTCGCCGTGGCGTGCGGCTCTCCCGAGCCATGCTCGGCAGGCGTGGCGAGTTCGTGCCTGTACTCGTGCGAACACAACGACGGTCCGAGCTGCGCCAAACTCGGGGCGATGTCGGAGAGCGGTACCTATACAGATGGCAATGCGCATGACGCCGTCGCCTACTACGTGCGCGCCTGCAAGCTCGGAGAGGCGCGCGGGTGCCACATGGCTGGGCTCAAGTACACCTTGGGTATTGGCACCCCGACCGACCTGTCTCTCGCCGCGACCGCGTTCGGCATGGGGTGCAACCTCGAGAGCGCGGACAGTTGCGCCATGCTCGGAGCAGTGAGGTCACTATCGCAGCCTTCTGCCGCCAACGTCGACTCGCTCCAACAAAGCTGCTCGCGGGGAAGCGCAGACGGATGCGCGCTTTTGGCCGTGGCATTCGCGAAGGGAATCGGCGTGCCGGTTGATCTCGACCAAGCGGCGAGTTCCTATCAACAGGCGTGCAAGCTCGGCGACTCCGCTGCGTGTGTGAAGTGCGAGGCTGGGGGATGCGATCGCAAGGACACGGAGAAGCTCGCCCCTACGAAATAGCTACGGTCCGCTCGCGTTGATCGCGGCACCGACAGCGAGCGTGATCAATCCCGCGACGACGCCAATCGCACCCGCAGTCACGACGAACGCCCCTACGAACCCCGCGGCGACGATCAGCAAACCTCCGGCCGCTGCGAGTCCCAATCCAATTCCGAGGATGATGGCTCCTACCTTGAGCGTCGAGCCTCCGTGGCTGGCAGGCGCTTCGCTGGATCCTACTGAAGCGGACTGCAGGATCTCGAGATAGGATGCATTCTGCTTCGAAGCGACTGTTCGAACGTGATCGGTGAAGTCGTCGATGACGATCGCCTGTTGTGCCTGGAGACCCCAGCCAACATGGGCCGACAGGTTCCTCAGGTGCAGGCGCCGCTCGCTCGAGATGTCGAGCTTCCCAGCTTCGAGATCGAGGCGACCTGCTATCAACATGGGAAGCTCCGGTCGAGCGGTCAGCAGGCGTTTGTGCGCCGCTCGATCGTCGGCCGACAGAGAGGACAGGTACTTCGACGTGCCGACGATCGCGTCGTCCATCATCGGGAGCCCTGCACGCATTCGCGCCTGCATTTCAGGGTGTGCGCGATCGGACTCACTGAGATCACCAAACGATCCTACGAGCAGCATCGAGCGGAGATTCTTGCGATAGAGATCTTCGGCGAGCGCGGTCTGACTTCGCGGAAGCGTCAGCTTGGCTTCTGCGAGCACATGACCAAAAGGATTGCCATTGTCGATCGCGGCTAGGCCACCATCCAGTGTCGCCAGGAACGCCTTCATGTCGCGACCCGTGGCCGGCGTCTGCGAAGACGGCAGGCTCGACGCTCCGCACCCCACCAGTGAGGCGCCTGCGACACCACTCAGAAAGTCTCGTCGCTTCATGTCATCAGCCTACACTCGTCGACGAGGATCTGCGAGCGAGACGACTCACGACCTTCCTCTGACCGCGAGCGCTGCCTGGGTTCCTGAGCGCATGACGGCCGAGAATCCACCACCCGGCGAAGTCCACGCACCGGCCAAGAACAGACCGTCGATCGGTGTGGCACCTGGACTTCGGCGCGTTGCGTATTGCCTGGGCGTTGGGTTGAATCCGTAGATGCTGCCACCTGGATTGCCGGTGAACTTCTCGAACGTCCGCGGTGTCGCCACGTCGAGCACCTCGACGCATTCGCGCAGTCGTGGCGCGAGGCGTCCTTCGACCTCGTCGACGAGTCGCTCTGCGGCGGCGCGTGTCACCTCCGTGCCCGAAGGGACGAGCGTGGAGATCGCCATGGTCGACTCGCCACCCAGCCAATCGTGAGGGCAGATGACAGAGAGCGCGCGGCGACCGAGAACGCCCTCGCTCTCACGCCCTGCGATGTAGACATCGTAGTCACTCGGGTCTGTGTCGGGTCTTCGACTCAAGCCCAGCCACACTTTCACGCAGGACACCGATCGCGTCATCGCCGACATGCGCGCATTCCACGACGCGACTGGTTGTGGCTCCGTGATCATGCCGAAGGTGTCGCGGGGGTTGATGTTGCTCACGACTGTGTGCGTCTCGATGCAGCGCCCATCGGAGAGTTCGACACCGACCACTCGCTCATGGCGAGTGATGATCTTGCTTGCTCCGGTGTTCATCAACACACTACCGCCGCGTCCTCGAACGACATCGGCGAGTGCATTGGAGAGCGCCCCGCTTCCGCCTCGCAGGTAGTACCCGCCGTAGGCTTGATAGGAATACCAAGGGATCAAAAACTGGAGGGCAGCGAGCTCGTCGAGCGGAAGTCCCAGCCACCCGCTCGCGAACAGATCGAACGACCGGCGGAGTCTGGGATCATGTACATGAGCGTCGACTACCTTCCCAGCCGTGGATCGCGCGAGCTCTCCCAACGGGTGCAGGGCGCCGTCGCTCTCGTTCGCCCAAGACGCCTCGTTCACGCGCCGCGCGAGCGCAGCCAAGCGCTTGGCTCCTTGCAGTTCGCGAGGAAATTCCTTGCCGACGAGATCCAAAAACGGATCGATGCCGTGCGGGATGCGCCAATCCAAATCGGGCCAAATCTCGCGTCGAAGTGATGGAGGTCGCACGAAGTCGAGTCCATGAACGCCGAGGTCGTCGAGCAATCGGCGATTGGGTTGCCCTTCGCCGACCGCGTCGATCAGATGCAGACTCACTTCGAACGTGAAGCGACCGCGCTCGAAGGTCGTCGCATATCCTCCAGGCCGATCGTGGCGCTCCACTACCAACACTGAAAATCCATCGAGCGACAAGCGCGCTGCCGCACACAGACCGCCGAGCCCTGCACCGAGCACGACGACATCGGGCTTCATGAGAGGAGCTTTCGCAGCTCGCGCTTCATGACTTTGCCATTGGGGTTGCGAGGTAGCGCGTCGAGGGTTCGAACGTACTTGGGGACCTTGTGAAGCGCCAAGCGCTCTCGACAAAACTCCAGCAACGCTTGCCCGTTCAGGTCTGCACCCAGGCGAACAACCACAAACGCGACAGGGCACTCCTCGAAGACCGGGTCGGGCGCGCCCACCACGCTCGCTTCGAGAACGTCTGGATGCTCTAGCAACACCTCCTCGATTTCATCTGGATGAATCTTGGTGCCCGCGCGCACGATGAGATCTTTGATGCGTCCGACAATCGTGACGTAGCCCTCTTTGTCGATGCTCGCGAGATCACCGGTGCGAAGCCAACCATCGGTCGTCATGCACGCGCGTGTGGCATCGGGGTTGTGCAAGTAGCTGTGCATCACCGTCTCTCCGCGAACGAGCAGCTCCCCATCTTCCACTCGAAGTTCCACACCCATGAGGGCCGTTCCTACAGTACCTGGGTGATTGGCCGCAGGTGGATTCGCCGTCACGACGGGAGATGCCTCTGTGAGACCATAGGTTTGGATGATGCTTCGGCCGAACCGATGCTCGAAGCCCTCTGCGATGGGTCGCGGGAGCGCGCACGCTCCGGACAGACAGAGCCGCACCGTCGCAAATGCATTGGCGCGGTCGTCATTCGATCGAAGAAGCCACCCATAGTAGGAAGCCGCGGCCACAAAGACGGTCGCGCGATGTCTCTCGAGGATGCCCAGGGTGCGGTTCGGCATCGCGTCTTCGCCCACGACGAGGTGGGCTGCGAGAGCGACGCTCGTCACCATGCACGCAGTCATCCCGAACGAGTGGAAGAGAGACAACGCGGTCACGAAGACATCATCTTGCGAGAGCTGATAGCGATCGATCCAGCTGCGCGTGTTGGCGATGATGTTGCCATGCGTGAGCACCACAGCCTTCGGAGATGCAGTGGAGCCGGAGGTGCACAGCACGACGGCTGGCGCGCGCGAATCGCAGCTAATTTCAGGCTCGCGATGATGTTCGTCGGCAAAATCAGGCGAGAGCACTTCGCACCCGGCTGGCGGCGAAGCAAACGCACCAATGACCGCCGCGCATCCGCAGTGCTCGAGAAGAAATCTCACCTCGCGCTCTGTCGATCGCGGATCCAAAGGTACGACCGTGCGACCCGCCAGCAACACGCCGAAGAACGCAGAGACGAAGGGCGCACCGTTCGCAAGGAGGAGCGCTATAGGACCCTGGGGCAGTCTTCCTACACTCGCTGCCCACTGGCGCACGCGCAACTCGAGGGCAGAATAACGATGCGCACCATCGGCGTCAGTCAGTGCGATTCGATCCGGGTGCGCTCGGCAGCTCTCGAGGAACAACGCGTCCAGCGTGAGGCAGGGCTTCACGTGCGGGCGGGGCTCACGGCGATCTCGTCGCGCGTTCGATAGGAATGTTTTCGCGGGTTGACGTAGAGACTGCGGTTGTTGACGAAGGGCGGCGACGCGGTCCGTAGCGCATGACCGTGCGCGCGATAGCAGTCGATGCCGCTATGCGCGTAGGTCTCGTCGACAATGGCGATCCCGATGTGCTCGGCGAGTGTAGGCGACCAGCCAGCATCGAGTACGTAACCTATACGCTCCCCTTCGAGCGTCACTTCGTCCCCAGCCTCGAGCAGCTCCGCGCTCCGAATGGCTGTTGCGCGGCCGCCACCACCGGCCGCACGACGTGCCTGGAGCGCTCGCGCACCGACGAAATCTTTCTTCGAGGAGACGCGCCACTGAAGCTGGAGCTCGAGCGGAGTCAGGTCCACACCGCGCTGCCTATAAGGGTTGTAAAACCAATTCTCGAGACCCGCGCGCCAGAGCGCGTCGACGCCAACGGCGAGCAAGCCAGTCTCTGCACCAAGCTCGAGAATGCGCGTCCAAAGCGCGGACTCGTCCTCGCGCCGCACGAGCAGATCGTAGCCAAATTCGCCTGTTTTGCCTGCGCGCAGGCAGATCCGTTCGAGCTTGGAGCGAAAGAACGTCAAGTATGGAAAACCGATCGTCTCGGCGCCTTCGAGCGCGGCGAGGACCTCCCAGGCAAACGGGCCATTGAGCGACAGGACAGTATGCGTCTGACTCAGATCTTCGATCTGGACCCGCGCGCGCTCTGGGATCTGTGAACTTAGATGCGCAAGGAGATCTGCCGCAGCGAGCCCCTCAGCCAGTAGGAGGTAGGCTCCTTCGTCCGCGCACACATAGACATCGGCGATAGGGTGCGCGGCATCATTCAGGAGCACCGTGTGCCGCGCCTTGCCCGTGCGCAGAGTGAGGTCGGCGGGGACGATGAACTTGAGGACGTCGTACGCGTCCTGGCCGACGACACGCAAGGCAACCACATGAGGCTGGGCCGTGAGACCGACCGACTCGCGGATCGCGCGAAGCTCACTCTGGAAGTCGTCGTGCACCGACACGACTTCCTTCCCACCTAGGACGATGGTCTTCATGTCGCGGCCTGCTTGGCTTGCAGCTCGAAGACCAGATCAACCAGAGTGTTGATGCTGCGCAAAGAGCCACGAAGCACGTCTTCGGGTAGAGAGACGCCGAACTTCGTCTCCGCGCACATCACGAGTTCGATCCCATCGACCGAGTCCAAGCCAAGCCCGGTGCCAAACAACGCAGCATCGAGCTCGATCGCCTCGATCGGCATCTGCACGTGAAGCTCGTCGACGAGGATCGCTTTGACTGCAAGAACCGCCTCACGGCGCCTCGCGATCTGAAGCGAAAGAGCTGCGTCCATCCACGCGCACACTAACAACATCATTCAAATGAGCAACGACCACTGGCGACGCGCGGTTCAACCTAGATGACTTGACCGCACCGCGTGCATTGGAAGGTTCGGATCGCGGCTCCCGAGCGGATGAAGTGCGTCGCTTGACTGACGACGCCCGTGAGATCTTGGCATCGTGGGCAGAAGACGACCTGTTGGTTTTGTTGAACCTGCCATGCGCTCACACCCGCCGCTTCGAGCCGTGCGGCCTCGACGCGCATTTCTGCAGCGCCAAGATCGTCTTGCCGATTGCAGCGCTCGCAGACCTGATTGCCAAACCTATCAAAGTAGGAGTCCGCAGGTGCCATAGGTGCTCGACAACGATCGCAAGTGCGCATGTTGGCCATGGCGCGTTGATGCGCGGCGATCAACCGGTCTACTTCCGGTCGCGCGTGCTGCTCTTGGATGCCCCTGGAAGTCAGGTGGAAGATCACATGGTCATAGGGGGCGCCTTGCGCGATCATCGCGGCTGCCTCCGCGGACAGGCGCTTGGGATCGGCTGCGTCGGCTTGGCGCTTCAACTCGAGCAGCGGAGAGATGATCGCGCGCGCCTGCTCGTTGGTCGCCCCTCGCGCGATCAACTGCGCATGCACGACCTCAGGGGCGTGGCCATCCTTGATCAGCGCGACGGCTTGCTCCATCCACTCGGCCTCGTTCGGCATGGGCTTAGACTATAACTGCGTTCGAGATCGATGCGTAGGCGCTGACATTGAAGCACTTGCAGCACGATCAACGCACCGGTGGATGCGCTTCGCGTCACCTTCGACGAACACCACTTCGACCCAAGCGTGGTGAGCACATGTGTGCACCGAGGTCGCTCCCGACGGCTCGATTTCCGCCTCGTTCTTCGCGCTTTCGCCTTTGACGTATGCTAACTTTTGCTGCCCCAGCCTCAGGAGGTTGCATGTCGACCCGAGTAATCTTGCTTACGCTTGCGACCGTCGCGTTGACCGCCACTGCAGCGCTCTCCGCGTGTGGCACCAAGAGTCCTTCCACTTTCGGCGACGGCCTCGACGGCGGCACGTTGGACGAGGCTGGCGATGAGCCGTCCGATCCAATCCTGCCTGGGACCGACGGCGGAGGCGACGGCGGAGACAACGTCACTCACTGCTCGGCTGACTTGCACTCCATCCTCGATTCGAACAACACAGTCCTCACGACGTGTCCGCCCGATCAAGGTTGCGGTGCAGGAGGGTGCGTGCCGGCGTGCGACAGCGCCGCCCAGAACAAGAGCAGCATCGGCTGCGACTATTACGCGTACGAACTGGACGCGATCAGCGGATACACCGGCGGATGCTTTGCGGCCTATGTCGCCAACACCTGGGGAGTGCCCATCACGCTCAGCGCCGACTACAACGGTCAAAAGTTGAACGTGGCTTCGATGGCGCGCATTTCGTCTGGCACCGGCGCGAGCATCACTTACAACCCCCTGCCGAACGGCAAGCTGCCTCCTGATCAGATCGCCATCCTCTTCTTGTCGCAAAGTTCGACGCTGCCTTGTCCGGCTGGCGTGACGCCGGGCATCTCCACGGACGGCGCCACACATGGCACCAACACCGGTCATGCCTTCCACATCTCGTCGTCGGCACCCGTCGCCGCTTACGACATCTATCCGTTCGGTGGCTCGACGAGCTTCATCGCGAGCGCCACCCTCCTGTTGCCAACGACGGCTTGGGGTACCAACTACATCGCCGTCGCGCCGTTCGCCAAAGACGTCGTCGTGAGCTACGCACAAAACACCACCTCGGTCGTCGCGAGCGAAGACTCGACGACTGTGACGATCAGCCCAGTCGCGCCCATCGTTGGGGGTACTGGGGTCGCTCCTACAGCGAAGAACGTGCCGCACACCTACAACATGAAGAAGGGCGAAGTGCTGCAGTTCACGCAGGACGACGAGCTCACGGGCAGTCCCATCCAATCGAACAAACCCATCGGCGTGTGGGGTTCGGCGACATGCTTGAACATCGACGTGAGCGACGCCTATTGCGACGCCGCTCACCAGCAGATCCCGCCAGTGTCCGCGCTGGGTCACGAATACGTAGCGGTGCGCTATCGCAATCGCAACAAGGCCGCCAGCACCGACGAGCTCGTGCCGTGGCGTGTAGTCGGCGCCGTCAACGGCACCACCCTGACGTACTTCCCCAAGACACCAACGGGCGCGCCCACGACCACTGGCTTTGGCAAGCTCAACAAGTTCTGGGATCCAGGTCCGTTCGTCGTCCAGAGCCAAGACGACATGCACCCGTTCTACATCTCGGCGCACATGACTGGTGAAGACTACCCACCAGCCGCTGGCACAGGCGATCCCGAGTTCGTCAACATCATTCCTCCGCAAGAGTTCTTGACGAGCTACGTCTTCTTCACCGACGTCACTTATGCCAACACCAACCTCGTGCTCGTGCGCAAAGACACAGGCACGGGTTACTCTGACGTCAACCTCGACTGCGCCGGTGTCGTCAAAGGCTGGAAGCCGATCGGCGGCACCAAGTACCAGTACACGACAGTGGACATCTCGGTCGACGGCGCGCCGCAAGGCAAGTGCGACAACGGTCTGCACAAGATCAAGAGCGACCAACCGTTCGGCCTCACTGTCTGGGGCTGGGACCAATACTGCAGTTACGCCTATCCAGCAGGCGCCAGCGTTCAGCCGATCAATACGGTCATCGTTCCTGCGGTCCCGCACTAGGAAGGTACGCGTCAGGTTTCTGGTTCGCTTCTTGGATCGAGCACCCGACGGATCGCCTCTGCGTCCGCCTGATCCTTGAGCCGGCCATGCTCCTTCATGAGCAGTAGCCCCTCGAGCGACACGACGTTGATTCCCTCGATGCGCTTTCGATAGGGAACGAGCTGTCTCCACGTGAAGCCTGAGGCAGAGTTCATCACGTCGATGGTGAACACGTCATTGATACGAATCGCGTAGACGTCCTCATGGAGCGTGTCGTCTCCGTCCAACTCTTTGGCGGCGCCGTCAGGCAGTTTCGACAATGCACGCACCCATCGGCGCGCGTTTTCGAGTGTGGGCTCGACGAGGATGTCGACGTCCTCGGTCAGTCGAACGATGCCTTGAAGCGCGAGCGCGTAGCCGCCGATGAGAGCGTACTCCACGTGCTCGCCTTCGAGCAGTTTGGCTATCGTGAGGACGTCGTCATAAGTCGCCGCGCGCGTTCGCTCTTCCATTGATCCCAATCTCGGTTGGCCTCTTCTTGGTTCCGGTAGCGAAATACACCTTTTTTGGCGCCGCCGCCGAATCGGAGCACGAGCGCGTCGAGCCCTGGCCGATCCCCCGAACCGTGTATTCGCTTTCCGACGACTCGCATGCAGGGGATGTTGTCACCTTGGTGCCGCATGGCAAGGCCATTGGTGTGCGTACCTCGGCAACCAGTTGGGACGGGAACGGGAGCGGAAGCGGGTGCGGCGACGGGGACGGGGACGGGAGCGGGTGCGGCGACGGGGACGGGGACGGGAGCGGGAGCGGCGACGGGGACGGAACCTTGTGACGATCGGCAGGACCGGAAGGCTGGTCCCCCCTACGTTCCGCCCACGGATCGATCCAAGATCGCCTCCAGCACACGAGAGATCTCCTGCGTTCGCGCCGGAGAAGGCAGCTCACGAAATCCCAATGTCACCGACTGCGGACCGAGAAAAGCAGCACATCAAGATCGAGTCTATGATCTCATTTGCCAACCGGCTAGCGCGGCGCTCTCGGTGCTATCGTCCATGCATGCGCCTGTTTTCTGCTCTTGCGCTGGGTGTCGCGCTCGCCGCATGCAGCACGACTGAGACGCCTCCTGCGACCGTCGGCGACGCCTCGGTGTTGCCTGAAGCGTCGAGCGATGTCGCAGTCGCTTTGGATTCCGCGCCTGACGCACCGCCTGATGTCGTGGCGCGTGTCTTGGCGTTGACTGCCTCCTGCGGCACCAAGATCGGCGGCGACTACAAAGCGAAGACGGGTTCGGCATGGCCCGCCAACATTGGCATCTGTCAGCTCAAAGGGGCAGTCTTCTTCAACGCCGACATGGACATCGATTGCGACGGCCTCCAGACCACGACCTGCAACCTGCAGACCGACCCAGCCTTCCAGCCCAACACGAGCGCAACCGACTCCAAGGGGAAGTTCCTGGACGCAGCGATCGTTCCGTATGTCGTCCTCCCTCTTCCAAGCGGCCTCTGGGATTCCACGCAGTTCGGCATCCAACTCGGCAGTGTCGTTTTGGTCATCTACAAGGGCAAGATGGCGTTCGGCGTTTACGCAGACGAGGGACCTCCAACGATTATTGGAGAGTCCTCTGTCGCCATGGCCAAACTTCTCGGCATCGATCCCGATCCCAAGACGGGCGGAGTCGACACTGGGGTGACTTACGTGGTCTTCACTGGTCCGACTGGCGTGGTCACGAAGAACGAAGATCACGCGGAAGCGACGACAGTCGGAACCGCACGACTCACGGATTTGCTGAAAAACAATTGACGCGTCGGCTGCGCACGGCGACCCGCTGATCTTCTCCGACGACCTGGACAGGGACGGAGCGGCGACGGGGACGGGAGCGGGTGCGGGAACGGCGACGGGGACGGGAGCGGGAGCGGGAGCGGGGACGGCGACGGGGTCAGGGATCCCCGAACGGATACGCGTCGGCGTACCACGACTTCCCATCCCGTCTGGCAGGACACCCTTTGTCTGCGGCAGTACCCGGGAAGTACGGGCATCGATCGCACTCGTCATCATTGCCCATCCCAGTAGGCAGTTCGCCAAAATACGAACTCTCCTGCACCGAGGATGGCAACTGTTCGTAAACCAAGTACCCAGGGTCGCACAGACCGTCGCCGTCCGAGTCCTTTACTCCGCGAACATGTGCATCCGAACATCCCCCTGCGACAGTAGGTAGTGTGTCCAGTCGGTCGGGGACCCCGTCTCCGTCCCAGTCATAGGAAGCGAATCGATCTGCGACCGGAAGTACGCTCGAGTCTGGAAGTCCGTCTGCGTCTGCATCGAAGGTTTTGGTGGTGTACAGATCGACAGCAGCGGGGACGTCGCATCCGAAGCGACCGAAGTAGAACCAGGCCTTCTCGTTGAAGTAGGCCCACGGCATCGGCGATGTCATGTCGTCGCTCGAATACAAGAACATCGTGCGCGACACCATGCGCCCTTCGTGACGATACGAAGCAGTCAGTCGAATCGGATTCTGCTGACTTGGAATGCTCACTTTGCCCTCGAAATCAGCCTGTTCGTCTTGATCCAAGAACGCGATGACCTCGCCGAATTCTTTTCCGAGAGCAGGCGATCCCGTGACCCAACGGACTTCGACGACAGGACCCCATGACGTGCTGACATCCAGTTCGACCACCGGATCGGTCGACCAGAAGTTCATGGGTCCACCTCGCACGTTGCCAAGCACATTCAAGACATTGCCTGGGCAAAGGTCGAGCGAGTCTGGAGTTCCGTCGCGATCGGAGTCGACTCCCTGTCGAGGCGGGCTGACAGGATAACCATCCTCGAGGTCGACGAGGCCGTCATGATCTGCGTCGCGACAGAACGGCCCAGCCACATCTCTGCACTCGACATCCGACCGCGCGGAGTGCTGACAGTGAAGGCCGCCGGTGAAGTCGCATCCCTTCCCATCCGGTCGGACGATGCCGAGAGCAGAGAGTGCCATTGGCGTGAAGAAAGCGATGTCTTCTGTCTCAGCGTTTTGCGACCCACCCAAAGGTGAATCGAGGTCTGCAAGCGCGACATACCCCGGGAGTCCCAACTCCCAGTCCAACAGTCGATACTGCTTATTTCGGCTCTGTTGGTGGAAAAAACCGAACGTGTGGAAGATCTTGTGAATCAGCACATGCGACGACAACGCCACGCGTGGCGACCCCTGCAGACACGTGAAGGCCTGCGCGCCGAGTTGCACTCCCAGACTATGGGCGTCCGAGCACCAAGGAAGGTTTCGGTCCGGTCCGAAAGCCAGGATGTCGTAGGTCCTGGCGCCTGCCTTTTGCGCGAGCGCCGCGTGCCATCCGAGGAAGCTTCGATGAGAGTAGGCGAGGTCGGTGTCGCCCAACTCGCTGATGGGAACATCGAGCAGGGAGTAGTGGAGCTGAACACGATTCAGAGACTCTCTCTGCATCGCGATCGAAGCGCTCCGGAGCACGGCCTCGTAGTGCGGGTCCGTGAGGAGACCCGCTCGTGGGTGCGCCGGATCGGTGACGACGACGAAGAGAAGCTCGTAGACGCGTGGAGTCTGCGACACAGTCATGTCGGCAAGAACCTGCGACTCCGGACGTGCCGACGGGGCGATCGCATGCTGACTCGAAAGCGCAAGCGCCAGGAGCAACAGTCCGCGAAATCCAACCGAACGCGTCACGTGAGAAGTGTATAGTAATCTTTGATGCGATCGCGTGATGCGTGGCTGACCTTGTTTGCAGCTGCGCTCGGTGTCGACGCGGCGAGCTGCCGAAAACAAGCGACCCCGACCTCCGATGACGCGAGCAGCACCGAAGTCGTCGCCGTGACTGCTGCGATGCCAAGCACCGAACCCGTCGATGCCAGTGTCGCGGTCGACGCCAGTGTATTGACGGATGCGGCCGACGCGGCAAAGCCTGTTGCTTCCAAACAACCCATGGACGAAACGCAGCGCTCTCTCTTGGCTTTGCTTTCGAGCGACGCCGGAGATGTTTTGGGTGGTGAGCTGGTGGCTGGGGACTCTGGCCTCTTGATCGGTCTAGGGAACAGTTGTGGAGCGACCATGAACCGACCAAGATTGAACCAAGCGTGCGGCGCCAGCGCCATCGCCCCGCAAGGGGGCCTGTCGAACATTCCGGTCGCGGACACCACTGTGTCCATCGTGTCTGGCGAAAAGGCGAACGACCAGCGGACGCTCGCAAGCATGCGCCCCAGCATTCGAGGGTGCTTTGCTCGCGAGCTCAGTGTGAATCCGACGACTCCGGACGGACGGGTGACCTTCACTCTCGCGATTCTGGCGAACGGTGACGTCGCGTCGGTCACCATGGGAAGTTCCACCTTGCCCACGGACGACACGTCGTGCATCTCCCGCAGATTGCAGGCCGCCAGCTTCGCGGCTCCTGGTTCCAACCGCACACTGGTCATCAATGTCGTCCAAAAGAAAACACCATGATGCGATCGCGTGATGCCTGGTTGACCTTGTTTGCAGCCGCGCTTGGCGTCGACGCGACGAGCTGCCGAAAACAAGCGGCCCAGCCTTCCGGTGACGCGGGGAGCACCGAAGTCGTCACCGCGACCGCCTCGATCGCCAGCGCCGAACCCGTCGACGCGAACACCGCGCTACTGCTTGGGGTCGACGCGAGCCTCGCGATCAACACAACAGTGGAAGCTTCCACGATGGCGGACTCAGAGCACGCCTCGCCGGCGACGGTGGGAAGGTCGATCTCTCCGCGATCTTCGGCAGCGGGGACGCCAGTTTCGATTTGAGCAGCATCCAAGCGACATGCGGCGTGAGCACCATGTCGTGTGGCGCAAGCATGAACCCGACGATGAACAATTCGTGCGGCATCGGTTTGGGAACTGGGTCAACAGGCGGAATCGTCGGCACACCCACGCCGAGCGTGCCTCACACGGACACGACCGTGACTCTGGTGTCTGGCGAACAACCCAACGACGCACGGGTGGTTGCAGGTCAACGCCCTGCGATGCGTGCGTGCTTGAACAAGGTGCTCATGGCGGACCCGAGCACGCCCGACGGACGCGCGACGTTGAGCATTTCGATTTCGGCGAACGGCGAAGTGTCGTCGGTTTCGGTGGGAACCTCCAGCTTGCCCGCTGCGGACACGTCCTGCATTGCGCATCGCTTTAGCAATGTTCAGTTTGATCCTGCGGGGAGCAATCGCGTGTTGGTGATCACGGTCGTGCAGAAGAAGGTGCCCTAGCGGGAAGCGGGCACTGCGTGTCGCTCCTTTGTGGCCGGATCGTGGTCCCGGTTCGCCGCACCCGTCCCCGCTCCTGTCCCCGTTCCCGTCGCCGCTCCTTTCCCCGCTCCCGCCTATCCGGGCTTCCACTCCTTCCCAGTCTCGCAATCGATGTGACGAACCGCTACTCCCTTGTCGCTCACGTCGACGATCCCAAACACGATGGGTAGATGAAACCTGCGTGGCCCCACTGAGCCTGGATTGAACACTGTGAGGCCGCGGTCGTGCTTGGCGAACGGCACGTGAGAGTGACCGCAGATCACCAGAGAGGCGTCCTCTGACTGGGCAAGGCGAACGACATCCGATCGGAGGTTGGGTCCGTTCACTGCGATGTGAATGAGCAAGACTCGAATGAGAGTCGAGGCGCCGTGTTGAATGTCGATCGTCATCACATCGGGCAAGTCCGCCGCGCGCTCGTCGATGTTGCCACGCACGGCGGTGACCGGCGCGTGCTTCGCGAGACCGCGTAAAACAAGCAGATTGCCGATGTCGCCGGCGTGGAGAATGTGATGCGGAGCCGCCTGCGCGATGCGATCGGAGAGGTCGGGATGCGGGCGACTGTGCGTGTCGGCGACGACCACGATGCTGAGCGTTGGCTGGGCAAACGAGATCGTGGTGCGTGCGTGCACGGGTGCGATGCCGCGAGAGGCAGAAGGACGTGCGGACTTCAAGAGTGAGACGTTACAACAATTCTCATCAGTCACCGCTCGCATCCGCGGGGATGACGCCACCGTCCGAGATGCATCGAAACGAAGCAATCGTTCCGCCGTCGGCCCACGAACATCGGGGTCCCGGCGGCGCACTCACGACGATCTCGCCACCGACCATGGGAGTGTGTCCCGCGGGCAGATCGCTCGCCAAGCACTTGTCCATCGCGTTGTCCCACACGACGACCGCCACCAACTTGCCTGTCACTGCGTCGTACTCGTACACATTGCACACATCCGTTCCGCACACGAAGACGGCGTGCGTTCCCTCGCAAACGCCGTCGCTCATCCCCACTCTGTCCCCCGGCAGATTCTGTGGCGCCTTGCACCACGCGGACGCGTCTGGCGCCTGGGACCAATCCAAGACGCACACGCCAGCCTCGCAATAGCTCGCCACACTTCGGGGACATGGATTCGCCGCAACCGAATCGGATGTTGCATCGACCGATCCGTCCACACTCCCAGAGTCGAACAAAGCGTTGGACACACTCGAACTGTCGCAACCCGCCGTGAGCAGGAAGATCGCGAAGACGGACAAGTGCTGCACAACGCCAAGCCTAGCATCAAGTAGGGAGCGGGGACGGGAACGGGGACGGGGACGGGGGACGGGGACGGCGCGGAACTTCTGCGATGCGCGTGACGTTTGCAGTCGTTGCCGCTACACCACGATCTGTCATGCGCGTGCGATCTGGGCTGATCTTAGGCGTCGCGCTCGCTTGCGGCGCTCCGCAGTCCTCACCTCATCTTGCGCTGACGCCCCCGCCACGTCCGCCGATTCACGTCGACGCGCCCCCTGCTCACGCCGATTGGCTGGGCATCATCGGGACTGGGCAGAGTCTCTCGGTAGGAGCGGGCGCCCCAGCCATCACCAGGTCGCAACCGTTTCACAATCTCAAACTCGTCGAGCACGCGCTGGTGCCTCTCGTCGAACCGATTCGACCCCGGGCCACCTCTGGCGATGGCCAGTATCCCGGCAACATCCTCGGCGAGACTCCTCACTCGGCGATGGCCAATCAACTCACGAGCTTGTCGCCTGACACCGTCACGCTTCACTCGGTGGTGGGTTGGAGCGGTCACTGCCTCAATGACATCGACAAGCGAGGCGGCGGTCTCGCCTATCCTTCTGGTCTCGAGGAGACGCGTCTCTTCAAGCAACTGGCAAAAGCAGAAGGGAAGACTTTTGCAACAGGCGCGGTCATCCTCACGCATGGCGAATGCGACTCTCGCAACGAGAACTACGAGTCGAGCCTCTACCAACTCTGGCAAGACTACAATTCGGACCTGATCGCGATCAGCGGCCAAAATGAGCCTGTTGTGCTGCTTTTGTCGCAACAACATAGCTTCCCACTCGACGGCTCTCTCTCTGCCTCCACGGTCGCGCAGTGGTCTGCGGGCGTGAAGCATCCTGGGAAGATCATCTGTGTGGGACCCAAGTATCAATATATCTACACACCCGATCGCATTCACTTGGATGCACCAAGTTACATCCGCCTCGGGGAGAAGTACGCCGAGGTGTTCGACCATGTGGTGCGACTCCATCAACCGTGGCAACCGCTTCAGCCCGAGAAGATCTCGAGAGACGGTCGCGTGCTCACGGTGACCTTCCATGTTCCCAATCCTCCGCTTGCCTGGGACGAAACACTCGATCCTCCTCACCAGGGTGCATGGACTGAATGGGCCAATGGTCGTGGATTCGAAGTCCTCGGTGATCAAGGTGCGCTCGAGATCTCCCAGGTAGACATTCACGATCGCGACATTCTCATCACGCTTCGCTCGCCACCTGTTGGACCCATCACGGTCCGCTATGCCATGGTCCAAGATGCGCATCGAGCAGCAGGCGGAGACGCGCATGGACGCCGCGGACAACTACGAGACAGCGATCCGTTCGTCGGCCTGGACGCGCAGACGCTCGCCTGCCGAGTGGTGCATGGCTCGAACATGGTCACTGCGATCGACCCGCGCGCCTTCGAGGGACGCACTGCGCGCGATCTAGTGAATGGCCCAAATTTACAGGGTGAAACGATCATCCGCGAAAAATCCTCTCAGGATGCGGTGGCGCTCTCCTCGCCGTGGGAGGGACCCACTGGCGAGGCGAGCCTGGAGTTTCATTATGATCACCGCAACTACGCTGTCGCGTTTCGGATGATGGTTCCTTAGAGTGCGCGCATGTCGATCTGGCGAGTTGCGGTTGTTGCGCTGACCATCCCCGTGTTCGCTTGCGGTGGTGACACGCCACCTCCGAAAGTGTCGCCTGATCCAACACCCTCTGTCGCGCCCACTCCTTCCGTGACGGCCTCGGTCGCAGTCGCGGATGCCGCAGTCGTGGTTGTTCCGGCCGTCCCGCCGATGGCCGACTTCCAGTTGACCGCGTTGAGGTCTGCTGCCGATGCGATCAATCATCATGACCCAGCCAAGTACGCCGAGTTGTTCACGACCAATGCGATCTACAAAGAAGCGGCGGCGCGCGACATCATCGGTCAACACGGTATCGCCGATCGCATGTCGGGATTGTTCCTCGAGTTCTTGGACTTCAAAGTCTCGTTCGATCGCGTCTGGTTGAAGAACAACATCGCCGTCGTGGAGTGGCATTGGACGGGCACCGACAATGGGTACATGGGTAAGAAGGCGACGCGCCGTCATGCTGGACTGCAAGGCGTGAGTGTTGCGTTCTTCAATACGGATGGTCGCATCCGCGAAATTCATGTCTACGAAGACGGCCAAAACGTCGTCAGTCAATTGGACGCAAACGCCAAAGCAGGCAGTTTTCGGCCAGCGCCGAGCGACTTGATCCTCACGACCGAAGTCATCCCCTCCAACGGCGGACCCAACGAAGGGACGGGTATGAGCACGGCCAAAGCCTTCTACGACGCGATCGAAACCAAGAAAGAAGCAGACGCTGCCGCGCTCTTTGCGGCAGACGCTACCGTCGACGACTACGCACTCGCGCCGCGAACCACCAAAGGCCCCGACGCATGGAAGGCGATGTCCAAGACATGGGCCTCGACCTTCACCAACTTCACCGAACTGCCGCTCTACAATCTCATGACGGTCAATGACTATGTGATCGTAGAGCGCGTCCTCAAGGGCACCATGAGCGCCGGTTCCGGCGTGAGTCTGCATTGCCTCGACATCGCTCAACTCAAAGATGGGAAGATCATTCGCTTCCGTTCCTGGTCCAACACACTCGAACTCGTCAGTCAGGTCGGAGCGCGCGGCCTGCGCAAGGGCTGAGGCTGTCGTGATCGCGCTTCAACCAGGCCATCGAGTCGTCGTTCGGCAGTTCGCAGAGAGTCCCTTGGATGCCATCGGCGAGATGTCACTCGAAGAAGTGGCAGCACCAGACCCCAAAACACTGGGCGCGCGCGATGTGATCATTGCCATCAAGAGTGCGTCCGTAGGCTGGGTCGATCTGCTCATGACGAGCGGTCAATATCAGCACATGCCCAAGCCTCCCTACTGTCCAGGGTTGGAATATGCGGGGACCCTCGCCTGGGTGGGAGCAGAAGTCGATCTGCGCGTAGGCGATGAGGTGCTGGTCGACGGTTTTCTCGCAGGCCCGCGTTCGCTGGGTAGCTATCAATCGTCTGGTGGGTTTGCGACCTACGCCGTGGCGCCACGCGAAGCGGTCATCCCGGTGCCCGGCGGACTGTCTCTTGATCAAGCATGCAATCTGCTCGGCAACTACGAGACCGCGGCGCATTGTCTCTTGACACGCGGCAGGCTGAAATCAGGCGAAACGGTGCTCATCCATGGTGCTTCGGGTTCGACCGGACTCGCCGCGGTGCATGTCGCCAAGCTCACGGGCGCCACTGTGATCGCGACGGGTCGCTCGGACGCAAAGCTAGAAGTCGTGAAGGCGCAAGGCGCAGATCATGTCATCAACTCCACTCATGGTTTTCGCGACGCCGTCAAATCGCTCACTCAGGGTCTGGGCGTCGACGTGGTCTATGACGGCGTAGGCGGCGACGTGTCGATCGAGAGTCTGCGCTGCGTGAAGTTTGGCGCGCGCTTTTTGATCGTAGGCTGGGCCGCCACGCCCTTCGTTGCAAAAGGGAAGGGTGAGCGCGGTGCGCCGAACGCAAATGTGCTCCCGACCAATCTCATGATGATGAAAGGTTTGGATGTCCTCGGGTGCCCGACGGTCATCTCCACGGTCATGGATCCATCGAGCAGAGCGCCACGCCTCGCGAAGGTGTTGGCGTGGGCCGAGAGTGGGAAGATCAAGCCGTACGTGTCGCACGTCTTCCCGCTCGCGGAGTTCAAAGAGGCGATGCGCGCAAAGTGGCGAGGGGATGTGATCGGCGGCTGCGTCTTGCACCCTTAGTTCGACGGCGTTTATGCAGCCAAACCTTCCAGATCTCACCAACGGTGAGTGAGGTCTCAGAAGTCCACCGACAGGTCCAAGCTGGACTGCGCAGTCCACAAGTTCCCGCGGCCACCCGACCAGGCCACATATGCTGGATGAATGGGAAACACACCAATCCACAAATGCGGCGCAGGCGAAATGCGAAACCCCAAGAGCATGTTCGCGTAAAAATCGATCGCCGACGTGCGCCCAACTTGCCCTGCGACCTCGAGAGAAAACCACCGAAAGCCAGGGAGCTCACCGTGCAGACCCACACCGAGCACAGGAGTGATGCGCGGATAGTCGTGCACTCCCCACCCTTGGATGGTCCTGAAGCCGAGGGTGAGCTCTGCGAAGTTGAACAAGCGAACTCCGCCACGCAGACCGGACGTGAAGCACGAACCAGGCGAAAACACGCAGACTCCGCCATCGAGACCGATCACACCTCGGACTCGTGAGCGCCGCAGATCCGTGCGCGTGAAGAGTGTACCGTCGTCGTCGTCTGGGCGTGAGCCACTCGATCGGTAGCCATATCCATAGCCGTAACCAAAACCCGCGCGTGGCCCAGTCACGATGACGACATTGCCGCCCGTGACCGTATGCGGACCTTCCGCGACGACAGGTGGAAGGTTGCCTCCGGTCGGCGGGGTGCCCGTCGGCGCAGTGCCTGTCGTTGGCTGAGCGGGTGTGCGACCGGAAGGTGGAGTCGTTGCGTTTCCCTTTCCCTTGCCCGAGACCGCGAGCGCGAAGGCCACTGCCGCTATGACAATGACGATGCCGGCGACGACGGCAGTAGTCGCCGCCCCGTCGAATGTGTCCACCTGCACGCTGTCGATCGCATCCCAGTCGATCAGTGGGATCGCACTCGCGCAAGACTCGCTCGCCGAGGCGCGCACACTCAAACCCTGTTCGGTGCGACAGAGCAAACCTGCCTGTACGGAATCCGTGAGCGAGCCGTCCTTTGCGACGAACGAGACATTGCTCTCGGGGGCGATGGGTTCGATGCTCCCATCCGAGTCGACCAGTCGAATGAGTCCGCGCTGCGGGACGAGAGCCTCACGCGGGTTCTCGATCGGTACGCTCGCATGGGAAGTGCACGCGGCCTGCTGACACGCAAGAGCAAGCGCGATGAAGCCTGAAAATAGCCGCGACGAAGCCACTCGTTTCACACTCACAGTGTAGTCGACGACAAGCACATCGGCGAGTCGCTTCTGGATTCGAAATGCGCTCACACGCACAGCGATGAAGTGCAATTAGCGCATCGTCGTGGACGGCACTGACCTGCGCTGATAGTTTTTGCGCCGCTTGCGAAAGTCTGGCTTCGCGTTCGTGTTCGTCATGCTGTTGCCCAGTGTGGCGCTCGCGACGGATCCCTTCGAGATACAGGTCTATGACGGAACCGCCAATCAAAAGGGCGCGTTCGGATTGGAGCTGCACGTCAATTCTGTGTTCCGTGGACTCCGTGAAAACAACGGCCCAGAGCTAGCGCAGAACCGAGTCACCCACTTCACGTTCGAGCCATCGTTTGGACTTACCTCGTGGTGGGAGTTGGGAATGTACTTGCAGGCGGCGCTCCTCCCAGACGGCTCGCTCGACTATGCAGGCATCAAGTTTCGCTCGAAGTTCGTCTCGCCTCCCAAGTGGCACAAGCGCTGGCGACTGGGCGCGAACTTCGAGTTGGGTTTGCTGCCCGAGCGATTCGATCGCGGACGCTACGGAATCGAGATTCGTCCCATCGCCGCTTGGGAAAACGACCACTGGCTCTTCGCCGTGAACCCCATCGTGGATCTCACGGTGACCCGACCGGATGTGGAAGAGGGTCCTGCCTTCCAGCCTGCCGCGATGGCGCTCTACGTGTTCAAAGACCGTGTTTCACTGGGTTTGGAGTACTACGCCAACTTCGGACCATTCGCGAAGCCGCTGCCGTTGTCGAAACAGGAGCAGTACATCTACGAAGTCGTCAACCTACTGACCATCGACCACTTCGAACTCAACATCGGCTTCGGCCAAGGTCTGACCGAGTCCAGCAACTCGTTCGTCGCGAAGACAGTTCTTGGCTACACGTGGGGAGAAAAAGACGAACCGAAGACGGTGCTCGTGCGACCGCTTCCGCTCACTTCCAAGCGATACTGAGTTTGTAGACCTGCCCACCAATTGCATAAGCCGTGTTCTTGTCGACGAATCGGAACCGATTGATCGGCGACTTGAGCACAGTGTCGACAGTCCACGTGAGTCCACCATCGATGCTGCGATAGGTAGGTTCGGTGGGGTCTTCGCTCGCGAGCCAGCCAATGTTCTCGGTGATGAAGCCGACACCAATGCTCGAGTGAGAGGTCTTTGCCAGCGGCATCTCCGTCCAGGTTTTGCCCCCGTCGATCGTTTTGGCAAAACTGCTCTTGGTGCTGCCGGCGTCTTGGATTGATACATAACCCACGAGATCAGATGGGAAGGATATCTTCCAACACAAGGTGTCGTTGTACTTGGAGGTAAAGACCGGGTTGAAGGTCTTGCCGGCGTCCGTGGTGCGGAGAATGGTGCATTGCATCGGGTTCGTTACGGTGCCGCCAACGATGATCCCCTCGGTCGGTGACGTAAAACGCGCGTCGATCAACATCTGCATTTGAGCCGTGAGATCGGTCGACAGCCAAGACTTGCCTGCGTCGTTCGATTGCATGAAGTGGGAAGGTCCGTTGGCGCGCCCGACTGCGATGAGATGCGTCGCGTCGATCTTGCTCTGATTGCAGATGCCCGTGGGCATGGGTCCTGTGATGTTGGTCACCGGAGTCCACGCGTCCCCACCATTGACCGTCTCGTACATGACGTTCGTGTCTGTGATGCCGCTGTTGGGGATGGGACCCAGGTTGCTGACGAAACCATGCATGTCGTCTGCGAAGAGCACGCTGCGGAAGTAAGTGCCTTTCTTGACGTAGACGGCCTTCCAAGAATCGCCGCCGTCTTCCGTGCGGTACACAGTGCTCGCTGGTCCGCTCACAGCGAATCCGCGCAATGCAGACGTGAACCAGATGTCGTCTTGCTTGCCCTGCGCGACCTTGGGTGCGTTGGGCAATACCTTCCATGTCGCGGAGAGCACCGCGTCTTCGTAGGTAGGCGTGGCGTCCGGAGCTGCGTCCACTGGTGTTTGCGTGTCTGCGCCGGCCTCGACGCGAGGGGCCACGATGTGCGCGTCTGGTGAGCTGCAGGCGGAGAGCAACATCGCAAGCGAGAGACTGAGCTTCTTCATGGTCGGCGAAACGTAGCGTCCTGCTGCCGACGTGCGAGTTAAAGGTTGTTAAATGTCTCCGCTCGCAAGCACTGTCGCGGCTGGATCAAGGGCATAACCGTCGTCCCGCGTGATCAAAAGGTCCCGCAATCCGAGCTTGCGCAGAGTCGCAACCGCCACGCGCAGACGCTTGCTCGCGGCGTCTGCGAGGAGTCGTTCATTCGGCCAACCGCTTGCAACCAGCGTGCGTGCGTCGAGCGAGTGCCCTCGCTCTCGTGTGTGCTGCAGGGCAAGCGCGTGCAGAATGCGCCGAAGAGATCCTCGTCGCTGCAAGTCCACGCGCTCTTCCTGGCCCACCGCAAACCAAGTGCACTCGGGACCGAGGTTGAGCGTGAGTGTTCTCGAGGCCGGGTTTAGCGATCGCGCAAGAATGCGTAGCGCAAATCTTACCTCCATCGACTCGGCCACTACATGAGCGTCTTGTCCTTCGCCTCCGTGCCACGCGCGCAGACGCTCCATCCAATCGAGCCTCTCTGCGTCTTGATCCACCGCCCGTCGCAATCCAAGACTTGCTTCATGGGCTCGCAGCGCCACGCGCACCGTCGCACTCGACAGAGAGCTGCTGCGTCGCGCCCGCGCGAAGTGAGCATCCGCCACACTGGCGTCACCGTGAGCCGCTTCGAGGCTGCCCCAAGCTCCGTACAGCAACACAGTGTTGCGATGGGTTGGCCAGCTGCCTAGGTACTCTGCAGCGCGGGCATAGCTCGCTCTCGCCTCGTCGATCCGACCGCGCTCGTAACACAGGTCGGCGAGCGCCGCGGAATAGATGGCAAAGTACTGAGGCTCGCTGGCCTCGCGAAAGCGCTCGAGGGCATGCCCTAGTAGTTCTGCGGAAAACGCGAAGTTGCCAAGTTCTTGTTCGAGCTGACCAAGATTGCCAAGGACCAGTCCTTCCAGCCATCGGTCATTGATGTGCACGCAGATGGATCGTGCTCGCTCATTGTATTGTCGCCCGAGCTGGGTGTTGGCAAAGTCGCATTGGAGTCTTCCCATGCAGGCAAGATTCATTGCCTGCATGCGCGGCAAGTCCAACGTGGACAGTTCGTGCTCTGCGAGAGAGTGACTGTTCCATGCGTCGCGTGCGAGTGCTTGGTACCTGAGTTGAATGCCCTGCATGACCAGAGCGAGCGCGCGCATCCCAGCGGGCAGCAAGGGAGAGGCGAGGACGGCAATCAGATCGGTGCGGCTCTCCGCGAAGCGGCCGAGCGAATTGAGTAAACTTTGTCGCGCGAGCAAGAGGCGACTCCGCAGCGATATGAAGCGGCTAGTTTCTGGGTTGATCATCGCAATGGCTCGGTCGAGCGCGTGGTGACAAGTCTCTACCGGCGCGGCTTGCAAGAGTGTGACTGCGTTGGCCAGTTCACCGTCAATTTCAGCTGCGTCCTGGGTCATCGTCGTCGTCGTGTGGGCGAACGTCAGAGCTGCGAGGAGGTTCTCTTGATCGCCGGTGAGACGAGTCCTCAGCTCGCCATCGGGAAGAACTCCGTGGAAGGTACGCGCCTCGCTGAAAGGCTTGGCGGCCATGGCATAGTATTGCGCGTGTCGCTGTCGCAGAGCGGTGTCATCCCCAAGGGAAGCCAGCTTCTTGGATGCGTACTCTCGAATGCTCACATAGAGCGAAAAACGTCCAGGTGTCGTCGCATGAATCAACGACTTGTCGCGCAGCGCAGTCACGCGATCGACGATGCCCTCACCGGTCAGCACGGACTCGGCCGCAGAGACCGTGAAGCCTCCTGCGAACACCGAGCATTGCGCGAGCGCGACCTGCTCCTCTGCAGTCAGCATGTTCCACGACCAATCGATCGCAGACTCGAGCGTGCGATGA
>JAYVXK010000142.1:0-8351 GCA_043785265.1 Myxococcales bacterium
CTGGCAGCTCGTCAAAACGAGCGCCCGATCATGAATGCGGCGTAAGGCACGACGATGGACGGTTGATAGGCCGAAGCGGGCGTGACGACGCGGAAGAGCGCGCCGATTTCGATGTCCACGCTGATGAGCGGGAAGAATGTCGACTTGAACCCAACCGTCGGTCCAAAAGACAGCCCAATGGGCGGCTCAGCGAGATCTTGCTGAGAGAGACCCGCACCCGCGACGCGCGCGAAGGTCAAAGCGCCGCCGACATGGATGCCCTCGTCGAAGTTGCCAAGGAAGTAGTAGCGGGGTCGCACCGCTGCATCCCAAGCAAGCTGATGCCCGAGCGACGTCTGATTGGACGCAAACGTACTTCGCGTGCCCAGGCCTATGGACATCTCGAGTGACCACTTGCGGGCGAGCCGCAGGTCGAGAGCGGGTCGCACGGTTGGACCGGCGAAAATCAGACCCGTCACGTCAACAAATAGTGAGACCTGGTGGCGCAGTGGAGGTGGCGAGGAGGGGCGCGCTGCGGCGCTCGTACCGACGAGGACACACGATAGGAAGGTCAAGAGCGCGGTTTGCAATCGCATGGCTTCTCGCAGAGCACTCCACATGCCAGACCGCGCCACGCGAAGTCGACGACCTCAGAGATCGCGCAGCGACGTGACGTGAGCTGCAACCACTCGCGTCGGGTGCGCGCCGATGTCCGACACATCAAAACCGAACTCGAGGACGACGAGGTCTGGCTTTTTGGGGGCCATCTTGAGCACACTCACCTGCCCTGCATGCGGAGTGCTCTTGTCGCCGCTCGAGTCTTTCAACACGTCCCCGCCCACACCAGGAAGTGAGCCGCTCGGCAGTTGAACACGCGAGGTGACTTCGATGCGAACAACCAGGCCGTTTTTGCTGGTCCGCAGCCGCTTGCCGATGAGAGTCGCCGCGCTCGTTCGCGCGACTGTGTCCCAGTCACTTCGATTACTCGTGGAGTCGACTGTGCCGATGGAGAGAACGACGCCCCCTGCATCGAGCACCGCGTCGAAGGTCGCGCGACCGTTGATCGGCGCGAGACTGGCGCGTGTGCCTTCTTCGAGTGCGTGGACGATCGGACCACTGACCGGATCACCCGATGCGACTTCTTGATCGCGCAAGCCGTCTTGAATCGAGTGTTGCACACGTTGGCGAACAATCTCGTTGTCGCTGATGGGCGGCGGTGGCGTCGCGAACGTGCGGTTGCCGGTCACACCGAGTTGCTGCTGCGCGACCGCGTCCATGTTCCAAACGTTCATCACGGCGTTGCTGTTGGCGGGTGTGGGCGTGGAGAGTTCGACGTCACCGCTCGACGAAGGCGCTGAGTGAGGACTCCCACTGGGACGCGCGCTCAGCGTCGACGACACATCCACCTGCGAGCGCGTCGCGATATGATCTTGCGACGGGTCGCCTGGACTCAGACTAGGCGCGATCTCGATGTCGAACGACTGCGGCTCGTCATGACTCATCGACACGACACGCGTCGCGGTCGCGTTTCGCACCAGCCACGCGCCGCCGTGCAAAGACGCCGCGAGAGCGAGCGTGAGGTGGAACCGTGACGGCTTCATCGCGGCGCCACCGTAACCGCTAACTGCTTGCATGTCTTCCCGCGACCAAAAGTCGTGCGGTCGGCACCCACGAACTTCGCATACGCACGCAGCGCCTCGCTCGTCGCATCGGCAAAACCGGGCTCGTTCAGATCGAATCCCGGCTGCAGCCACAGGTCTGCGATGAGCAGCTCTTTGCGAGCACGATCGAAGCGCGGCTCGATGCGCGCGACCAGGCGATCTCCAAACAACACGGGCAACACATAGTAACCGTGCTTGCGCTGATGCTCGGGCGTGTAGACCTCCCACTTGTAGTCGAAGGCGAAGAGCTCACGCACGAAGTCGCGGTCCCACATGAGCGGATCGAGCGGCGCGAGAAAGGTCACGCTCGGCGGACGGCGAGATGCACGCTTCGACGCATCCAGAATGTCTCGCTCTGTGGCGATCACGTGACGCACTCCGCGCACACGTTCCACCTCGACTTCCAAGAGCACACCGCGATCGATTAGTTTCGCGAGCAGCCGTTTTCGTTCAGGAGCAGGTGCGATTCCATTGACCAGCTCTGGAGCCCCGCGTGCGCCCATGAGACCGACACCACGATGCCGGGAGAGGAGCCGATGTTGCTTGGCCTCGTCATCCGACACGCGCCGCGCGAGGACCTCTCCATCAATCAGTTTCTCCGCGAGATCATAGGTTCGCTTGTTGCCCTCACGATGCGCGATGGCCACGCGCCCCGTCATGAAGAGCGCATCGAGAACGTGTCGGGTCAATGAAGTGGGTGTTCCCCAGTATCCATCGATCTTGGTGTTGCCTTCCGACGCCTCGAATGCGCTCGGGGCAAGTGGACCCTCCGCCTTGATGCGATCGAGAATCCTCTTCGCGAGACGCGCGTGCGCTCGCACGAGTTGACCCGCATGCCCAGCGTCTGCGCGCTTCCACGCGAAGCGATGCCAAGGCAGCTCGTCGATCGGCAACAGATTGAGCGCTTTGTTGTAGGCCTCGAAGAGTCGACGCTTGTCGTCCGTCTGTTGTGGGTAGAGCAAACGATCGCAGAGCGCGCGGCGGTACCCCGCGATTCGCGCGTGCAGGACGAGATCGTGATTGCGCGCACCTGGTGCTTCGAGCGGATCGAACTGCAACGAGCCGAGCAAACACGCGACCTCCATCACCGAGTCGGTCGTAGCCGGAAGCGATCTCGGCGGCGCGAGCAGATGCCTTCGCACGAGAAAACGACGCGCATGATCAGCACTGAGCGTGAGCAAGCGCACAAGCTAACCGATCGCCCATGACGTCGGTTGTTCCTCGAAGTCCCGTTGGGCGGTTCGTGATAAATGTGAGCGACGATGCAATCCAGCGAACCCTACTTCGTGCTTCCCATCCTCGGACCCGACGGAACTGGAAAGTCCACGCTCGCGAATGCGTTGGCGATGGCGGCGCAGGTGTCCCCGCGCGGCGTTCAGGTGGACGGACGTGCGGCGACTGTGATCGAGATCCAAGGGCGCTCCCAGGTCTACCAGTTCGTGGACTTCGCGGACGACACGACCGAGGAGTTGCTGCTCGCTTCGTCGCGTGCGCGCGGCGCGATCCTCGTCGTGTCAGCGCAAGACTCGGTGATGCCAGGCACTCAAAAGAGCGTGGCGGCCGCTCAAGCGTGCCAGATCCCCATCGTCGTGGTGGCGCTGACCAAGTGCGACCTCGTCGAGGACGTGGAGCTGATCGACCTCATCACGATGGAGGTGCGCGAGCTCCTCACCAAATACCGAATGGCCGGCGATGAGACTCCTGTCGTGCGGATGGGAGAGCGCGAGGGCGCAGCTCGGAGGGAAGAAACGGGGCCTCGAACTGGGCCGCGTGCGTTGCTCGATGCGGTGCTTCGCTGAGAGCCGACGGAAGTTAGTCTGTGTTTACGTTCGTGGGGGTACGTCGCGACAAGGGCACATTTCGCACGCGAGGACGTGGGTCACAAAGAGCGACCCGCGCGCTCGGTAGATGGTAGTGGTGCGCCCGAACTGAGTTCTTCTTTCGTAGGGTGGGTCAATGGCAATCGAGCGAGGATTTCGAGCAAAGCTGCGCTACCGGAGCGACGAGTTCCTGAGCGGAGGCGCGGGCCGACAACTGTTCTTTCTCTTCGTGCTGACGATCGGCGTCGTGCTCGTCTTCACGGCGATCTCTCTCGTGCTTGGGGTCGGCCCCGAAGCGCCCGAGGGTGGCAGCGTCAGCATGGGCGATCGCCTTTGGCACTATTTTGGCCGCATTTTGGACGCAGGAACGATGGCGGACGATGCTGGAGCCGTCAACCGTCTCGTCTCGACGGGCACGACCATCCTTGGGGTCATCGTCGCGGGCTTGCTCATCTCGTCGCTCGCCGGCAACTTCCAAGAGCGCCTCGACGACATCAAGCGGGGCGGCTCGCCGGTGATGGAGGAAGGTCACTTTCTCATTTTGGGATGGTCCGAGAAAATCTACTCGGTCATCGATCAGATCTCAGAAGCCTACGCGACCAAGCACATCACGGTCGTGGTCATGGGAGACGACGACAAGCTCGAGATGGAGGCCAAGCTCCGCGACAAGGTCGTGCACCAAAAGCGCATCAAGCTCGTCGTGCGTTCGGGCAGCTCGATGAACCTCAACGACCTATCGCGCGTGTCGTTCGCGCAGGCTCAAGCGATCGTGGTCCTGGTAGACGACAAGGACGCGGACTCCCCCGACAAGGCAGACGGTCGCATCATCAAGACGCTGCTGGCGATCTTCAATCACCCTGACGGCAAACTCGGCGCGGTGCGCGTGACCGCAGAGGTGATGAACCCCGCAAGCCAGGAAATCGCCGCAATCGCGAGCGGTGGACGCGCCGAGGTCATCAAGACCAACGAGATCATCTCGAAGATCTTGCTGCAGACGTCACGCATTAGCGGCCTCTCGCTCGTTTACGACGAGCTTCTCCGCTTCGAAGGCAACGAGATGCACGTCAAGCAGTTTCCCGTTGCCGGACGACGCTTCGGTGAGCTGCTCTTGGATTTTCCCAACGGGCTCGTCGTGGGGACTTCGAAGCTGACGACGGTCGGCCACACGCTCAATCCGCCAGCCGACTACGTGATGCAACCCGACGACGGTCTGCTCATCCTCGCCGAGGACGCCAACATCCAATTCCAACCGCGCGGCCCCATCAACCTCGCCACCATTACCATCCCGCAGCACGAGGCCGAAAAACCGGTCGAGCATCTGCTCATCCTCGGGTGGAATGGGAAGATCTTCCCCATCATGGAGGAGTTCGACAATTACGTCGGACCGGGATCGAGTGTGACGCTCGTCAACTCGATCCCCATGGAGGAACGGATCGCGTTACTCAACGACAAGTGCCCGCCGCCCAAGAAAATCACGGTCCATCACCTCGTGGGAGAGTTCACGAATCGAAAATTGATGGAGCAACTGCAGCCCCAACGCTACCCCACAGTGATGGTGCTCGCGGATGCAGGCGGCGAGGCTACGGTCGAGGAGTCGGACACGCGCGCGATCATCGCACTGCTTTTGCTGCGCGATTTTCGTCAGCGGCATGGCGTCAAGGGCCAGGAGGTTTGCAGCGAAATCCTCGACCCAAAGAACCGCGAGCTCGCTGCAACCACAGAGATTCGTGATGTCGTCATCTCGAACGAGATGGTCAGCATGGTGCTTGCGCAGATCACCTACGAGCCGAGAATTCGTCCGGTACTCGAGGACCTGTTTCAATCGGACGGCAGCGAGATCTACATCAAGGACATCGCTTGCTACGTGCCGCTCGGGCAGCCAACCACTTTCGAACACTTGATCCTCGCGGCAAAGGTGCGCAACGAGGTCGCGATGGGAGTTCAGGTGTACGTGGAGGAGGCCGCTCAACGGTATGGCATCGTCCTCAACCCACCGCTTGCGCAGCGCATGACGCCGTTCGTCCCCAAGAAAGGCGATCGGCTGATCGTCCTCGCGGAAGACGACGGCTGACTCACAACTCGATCTGAGTTCCGACTTCGACTACGCGGTTGGGTGGAATCTGGAAGAACGCCGTGGCCGGGCGTGCGTTGCGTGATTGGTAGGCAAACAGGATCTTGCGCCAACGAGACATGCCCGGTCGATCGGTTATCAGCAGGGTCTCTCTGCCAAGATAAAAGCTCGTGTCGTCCTCTTTGGTGGTCAGGCCTGCAATCGCGCAAGCAGACAGCACATCGAGGACGTTGGGCGTCTGCATGAACCCATACACGGCTCGTACTTGATAGAAGCCATGTCCAAGGTCGCGCACAGACGTGATGCGCTCGGAACTAGGCACCTCTGGCCGATGCTCTGTGGCAATCGAGAGCATGACCACCTGCTCGTGCAACACCTTATTGTGCTTGAAATGGTGCAACAGAACGGGAGGGGCGCCGTCTGGATTGGAGGTCATGAAGACGGCGGTTCCGGGAACCCGTGGCGGGCGGCTCCGCTCTACGTCTTCTAGGAAGAGATCGATGGGAAGGGTACTCGCCTTGATGAAGGTATAGAGGCGCTCGCGCCCAATCTTCCACGTGGTCATGAGCGTGTACATGCCCAGCCCCATCGCGAGCGGAACCCATCCGCCCGCGAGAATCTTGGCGGAATTCGCGCCGAGGAATGAGAGGTCGACGACCAAGAACAGCGCCACCAGCCCGCCCGCGCGCCACAAGCTCCACTTCCACTGTTGACGCGCAACCACGAAAAACAACAAGGACGTGATCACCATTGTCCCGGTGACGGCGATTCCATAGGCCGCCGCGAGGTCAGTCGAGTGCTTGAATGCAGCGACGAGCCCGACGCAGGCCACCATGAGGGCGAAGTTGATCTCAGGAACATAGATCTGACCTTCCGTCTCGCCGGAGGTATGAACGATGCTCACGCGAGGCCAGTAGCCAAGCTGCACGGCCTGCTGTGTGAGCGAGAATGCTCCGCTGATGAGCGCCTGCGAAGCAATGATGGCGGCTGCGGTTGCGATGACGATCAGTGGGTAGAGCGCCCAGCCCGATACCATCGAGAAGAATGGATTCGCCAAGACGCTCGGATCCTTGCCGTGCGTCCAGAGAAGCGCGCCCTGACCAAAGTAGTTGACGAGTAAGGACGGGAATACGACCGCGAACCACGCGAGCCGAATCGGACGACGCCCAAAGTGTCCCATGTCGGCGTAGAGAGCCTCGGCCCCGGTGATGCAGAGGATGACCGCGCCCAGAAGAATGAACGCGTGACCCTTGTGCGCTACGAAGAAGCGCACCGCGTGGATCGGATTGACCGCCGCGAGCACGCCGGGCGCCTGCGCGATCCAAGGTAAACCGCACGCCGCGATCACGATGAACCACAAGAGCATGGCTGGACCAAACACAGCGCCGATGCCTTTGGTCCCTCGTTTTTGAAACATGAACAGGCCAACCAAGATGACGATGGTGATGACCCACGTGAAGGGCTTCACCGCTGGCGTGGCAACCTCGACGCCTTCGATCGCACCGAGGACACTGACGGCCGGAGTGATGACTCCGTCGCCGTAGAGCAGCGCGGCCCCGAACAGGCCGATCATCAGCAGGAGGCCCGCAGCGCGCCCGCCTTTTTGTCCGCCTTTGATGAGCGCAAGCAGCGCCAGAATTCCTCCTTCGCCGTTGTTGTCCGCGCGCATCACGAACGTGAGGTACTTGACGGTCACGACGAGCGTGAGCGCCCAGAACACCAGAGACAGGACACCAAGAATGTTGTCGTGCGAAGGCGCGATCCCATACTCCGGAAGGAAGCATTCGCGCAGCGCATACAGAGGGGAGGTGCCGATGTCACCGTAGACGACGCCAAGCGCACCGATGGCAAGGACGCGAGTGCTCGACGCGGGAGTGGTGCTCATTGAGTGAACAACGTGTCCCCGTCGCTGCGGTCAGACCTTCCCACGTTGGGTAGGTTGGGGTACTGAAGGCGAACGATCATCGCGCGGTAAGGCCAAACGCTTCAGCGAGGAGCCTGACCACGAGTCGGAGAGTGCCCGTTTGCGGACGAGCTGTCGAGGACCTTGCGCAGCGTCCTTGGTCATGTCTCGCGGCGTTCGCAGCGAGACCGCACGTCCAATTAGATCCACCGCTTCTTCTTCAGGTAGGTAAGAGACCCGACGGCCACGATTGCCATGACACCGAGTGCGTAGAACTGACCCCACTTCCACTCGAGCTCCGGCATGCTCCGGAAGTTCATGCCGAAGAAGCCCGTCACGAATGTGAGCGGCAGCATCAAGGTCGAGATCAGTGTCAGCCTCTTGACCGTCGCGTTCATGCGGTTCGACTGCACGCTGAGAAACGCGTCCGTTGCATCGACGATGACGTCGCGCAACGCGTCGGCGCGGTCCGCTACGCGAGTGAAGTGGTCGTACACGTCGCGAAAATACGGGAGGGTTTCGCGCGGCACGTGGCGGAGTTCGCAACGCGACAACTGCCGCAAGATGTCGAGCTGGTGATGGGTGATGCGGTCGAGAGTGTGGATTGCACTCTTGAGCGCGAAGAGCTCAGGCAACAAGTCGCGCTCGCCAGACTCGCTGGTGTTCACGAAGACGTCGTGCTCCGCGCGTTCGAGCGCGCTGCCGAGAGCGTCCATCAAGGGAAGGTAGCGATCAACGACGTCGTCGACGAAGGCATGCGCGAGCCAAGCAGCACCGTCCGCGAGAAGACGCGGTTCCTTCATCAGGCGCGCGCGCACGGCCTCGGCCGATGCCGGATCGCGATGCTGCGTCAACACGAAGTCCTTGGCGAGGACGATGTCGAGCACCCAGAGCTCGACCCTTTTCGGCGTGCTCTC
>JAYVXK010000143.1:0-8348 GCA_043785265.1 Myxococcales bacterium
GAAGAAGGTCCTTCGATCGATCGCGGGTAACGTCAAACGACTCCGCAATCGCGCTCACCTCACGCAGGATGAACTCGCGGAGGCAGCGCGCATCCAAACGCGATACGTCCAAGACGTTGAGCGTGCCCGCGCTTACCACCTCTCGGTGATCGTCCTCGTGGCGCTCGCCGAAGCTCTCGACGTCGACGTGCGCGTTCTGTTTCGAGCCGCCGACCTTCCTCCCGCTCGATCGGGTCGACCGCCCAAGCCGAAGACCCGCATGGTCGGCCCGTGAACGTGCCTGGACTTGGACCAAGACGTCGATCATGACCGGACAACCCAAGCGATATCGGGAACGCTCTCCCTCCACCTGAAGTGCTGTAACTTGCAGGCGTCGCTACACCACTTTCTCCGTCGGGTTGACCCCTCCGCGAGCTTCTTCCCGCACTCGTGGCAACTCGAAACGGAACGCTCTCTAGTCCGCTTTGCGTTTCGCACGAAGTCCCTCGTTGGCTTCGCGAACACGCCGTGTGCAAGCACATGGCATTTGAGGTCGCGAACGTGACCGTCATCGGGAGGCGCTTCCGCGTATGCAACGCAGTTCGCTAGATGCCGTTCGAGCCCCCACCGCCCGTCGCGTTTTCCGATCCTCACGAACGTTCGCCAGCCGGTCACCGCTTTCCACTTCGCTGCTTGCCGGTCGATTCTCTGGCTGCTCAACCACACCCCAAGTCCAGTCTCGAACTTCGCCCGGTCGCGCGTCCAGACGATCGCGTGGATGTGTTCGTGACCGTAGACACCGCCCCAGTCGAGGACCACGACGAATGCCGTCGCACGCTTGTGGCAGAACTTGGCGAAGTCGTGATGAAGCGTCTCGGGCAGCGACTCGGGTGCCGCGCCGATGTGAACGAAGAGCAACGAACCGTTTCGAGAGAGCGCCGGGATCACCCCGAGACTCCATGTCTCGTGTTCGGGGAGAACCTTCCACGGCTTCTTCTTCCGAGGTGAACGGCGTTGCCTCTGTTCCTCCATCTTCGTTCTGGTGGGGACGATCCAGTTTCCATCCATCCCTCTATCAAGTAGTGATCGGCCGCTCTGCTCGGGGGTGATCAGATCGAGGCCAAACTGCTTCATCAGAACGAGCAGACCCGCTAGTTCGCTGGGATTGGTTGCCAGGCGGAGCGCGAGTTGGCGAACTTCCTCTCGGTCAGGATGAAACGGAACGAGCCCCGCTGAGATCGATGCTTGGATCGTTCCGTTTCGCGTCGCGCCGTTCATCGCGGCACCCCTTCTGCGGAACCATGTCTATCTGCCTCACCTACGCAAACGCGAGTGAGCCAAGGCCACTCACCCACCTGGGTCGACGAAGCGCGGGCCTCCGTGAGAAGGTGTCTGTCTCCCGGTGAAATCCGCTCGAACGCGTAGCTCACCCGAGTCTTCCGTGTTCTGCGGCCACGTGGCTGCGACATCATGGGAACTATTATGGGGGGAGCGAAAGACCGGTCGAGTGAGACAACGCTGAGCGTACCGATGCCAAACTCACACGGACCGCTTCGCGGCACGCTTGGGTTCACTCACGAGCTGCTTACCTGGCACACGTGAACGCTTGTACGTGGAGTACGCCGTGCGCACCGCGTCGTATGCAGCAGCCATCTGGTCGCCATCCATTGGGAGGCGTCCCTCTCTCCATCCGCGCAGGAGAGCGACGTCCTTCTGCCTGAAGGCGAGCGTTTCGACCATGAAGCGTACGCACCCACCGAGCGTCTCGGTCCCTGCTGGCAGTCCGTCGAAGTGTCGGACCTTCAATCGCGCTATTATTGCCAACCCCATAGCACCGGTAGCGTACCCATCGAGCGACCGGCAGATCTCGAAGTGTTGGCGGAGTATCGGCAACTGGGACTTGCACGCGGTTCGCTTGCCCGGGTGACAATGGACGGGCCGGTTCTGGATCAACGCATGTAGCTCCTCGTGCGCCTCACATTCGCGATCGACAAATGCTCCCATTTGGTCTGCCCGCTCAAGCGCGCTCCGACGCGCGCCACGAAGAAGAGCGGGGTCCCCGCCTCGCGCGATCATTACGTCGAGGAGATGCGTCATTACTATTCGCGAAAAGCCACCATTCTTGGCGATCGTGAGAAGCTGCTCGACGCGCTCGGTTTGCGCCGTGGTGAGGGCGGTCCGGGTGATTTCGCTGAGTCCGAAATGCGCCTTTGACACGTGTGGACGCTATCGATGGTGTGAGCGTGGGCCAAGTTCCCGCGCGTTCACCTCACGTTCGTCTCGTCACGTCGCGTGGTTCATTGGGAGAGTGTGGATCATCCGCTTAGGTCGCTCTCCGTCGATTCGCGCCGTCTCGGACGAGACGGGAAACCCGCCTCTCCGTCGTCGTGATCGCGTCGATGGAAACGAGGTGATACCCTTTACGTCCTCGGATGAAAGGTTCGTCGAGTTTCTCGTAGAGGAGGCAATTCGCGCATGGCAAGCTCAGAACTCGCAGGGTTGACGGTCGCCGTCTACGCCCGATTCAGCTCTGAAAACCAGCGCGAGGCTTCTATCGAAGACCAGGTTCACCGCTGCCGCGCGTACGTCGAAGAGCGCGGTGGGACGCTCCCAAACGATCTCATCTTCACCGATCGCGCGGTGAGCGGCGCGTCGATGGACCGTCCCCAGTTCGCACGCCTCGTCGCGCTCGCCACCTCGGCACCGCCCAAGGTCGACTGCATCGTCACCGAGGACCTCTCTCGCATTGGTCGCGATCAAGCGGACCTCCATCTGTTCCGACGAGCGATCGAGTATTCGCGAGTCCGACTCATCGCGATCGCGGATGGCATCGACACGTCGTCTGCCCAATCCGAACTGTCGTTCACGATGAAGACCGCGGTTGCCTCGATCTACCTGAAGGACTTGAGAGACAAGACACGACGCGGCCTCGAAGGACGCGCTCGAGCAGGGTACGCGACGGGCGGCGTCCCCTTCGGATACCAACTCCGGAAAGAGGTTGGTCCCAACGGAAAGCCAGTCGGTTCACGTGCCGAGATCGATCCCGCACAGGCGAAGATCATTCGACTCATCTTCTCTCTCTATGCCGATGGGTACTCGCTCGCGGGAGTCGCGAAACGTCTGAACGCGGCTGGCGCGCCACCGCCGCGCGTCTACGCGAAGAACCGTCGCCATGGTTGGAAAGACTCGACCGTTCGCGCGATCCTTCACAACCAAAAATACATCGGGCGATGGACGTACAACGAACGCGAGTGGCGCAAGGTTCCCGGCACCAACGTTCGTCGCTACACGCGCCGCCCTGAAGCCGACATCATCGCCCAGGACCTCCCCCGCCTGCGCATCGTCGCGGACGAGATGTGGACGGCCGTGGAGACTCGTCTTCGCGCGGTGTCTGCGCACTACACGAAGACGAAGGGCGGCAAGTCCAAGGGACGATCCGTTCCGGGCCGCTCCACCCCTTACCTCTTCTCGTCGCTGCTCTGGTGTGGGGTCTGCGGCGGGAAGATGGTCATCAGCGGCGGGTCCGGAGCGAACCAGTACTACCGCTGCGAGGCGCACAACAAACGCGGAACGTGCAAGAACGACCTCTCCGTACGCGAAGCCGTCCTACGCGCGAGCCTTCTCGACGAGATCCGCCATCGCCTCACGTCGGAGGATGGGATCCGGCACGCTCGGAAGACCATCGCGGAACGTCTCGGCTCGCTCGCCCGTCAGAGCGGATCCAAGCGGAAGGAACACCGCGCCCGACTCGAAAAGCTCGAAACGCAGATCGCCAGGTTGGTCGATCTGATCGCGGAGGGCGAACGCTCCGCCGCGGTTCGCGACCGGCTTCACTCGTTGGAGAGGGAGGCCGCGACCGAACGCCGATCGCTCGTCACGGCCGTCACCGCCGTCACGACCCCCATCAAGCTCCCGACGCCGAAGGAGATGCTCCGAATCGTGTTCGACCTGGAACACCGCCTTCTCGCGGACGTGACCAAGGGTCGGGAGGAACTTCGCCGGTTCTTCCGAGGTGGTCGCATTGACCTCATCCCGCAATCGGGAGGGTTCTACATCGCGAGGAGTGAAATCCTCCCGTTGGTTCTGTTGAACCGTCTTTCTCCCGAGGAAACCCCAGGATCCGTCCGGTACACAGAGAGTGGTTGCGCGGGTAGGATTTGAACCTACGACCTTCGGGTTATGAGCCCGACGAGCTACCAGGCTGCTCCACCGCGCGTCATCGATTCGGCGCGCAACTTACTCCCTCTCACTTCTCTGTCAAGCAGGCTGACCCAAGCCACGATGAATCACAGACGCGACATCTCCAGGTCGCTGACACATCTCATCCGCTCGCGGCCCCACATTTGTGCACGGCGTCGCCATGATCCGAGTCTACACAATCACCCGTAATCTCTGCGGTGATCTCGTGGCTTGGAAAGCGGGCGGATGGACGCGATGATGGTTTCTCCATGAAACCCACGATTCCCTCTGCGCCGATTCCGCCCGCCGCTGGCAACATGTCGACGAGCGCGAAGACGTCGCTCGCGGAGATCGCGTTGATGCTTCGCGACGAGCAGCTCAAGGCGCACGTGGTTCACTACAAGCGGGAGCTCGAGACCAACGCCGAGCTCGACGCCGTCACCGCGCAGGTCATCGCCGAGCTGCAAATGCTCCAGCGCGCGGCCCTTCCACCGCAGAGCACCTCGCTGCCGACGCCCCAGGATCGCGCGCAGATCGAGATCGAACTGATTGGCAATCTCAAGACGATGCTCGGCAAACTTTTTCGCAACGACAAGCTCGCGAGCATCGTGCAACGCAAGCTCGGCGAGGTGAGCAAGCGTTTTGCGAGATTGTTTTTCGAGAGCGAGCTGCACGACAAGATCAAAGGCAGCAACAACGAGATGAAAGTGATGCGCTACTCGGAGCAAGCGCTCTTTCATGTCATCAGCAAACACGAGCAGGCGATTCGCGCGGATCTCGCGCGCTTCGAATATGGCAACCCAGAGGTCAAGGCAGACGCCATCGAGCGACTCGACGACTGGATCAAAGAAGTGCGCACGGGCTTTCTGTCTCGCACGACTCCAGAGCTCAACGCGCTCGTGCGAGTCCTCAACGAGGTTCTGTCGTTGTTCTTCATGCAAGAGCTGCCGCCCGTCGTGGGCGAACTCGCATGGGAAGTGGTTCGCGAAGCGCGCCTCGCAGACTCGAAGATTCGCGGCGGCTACAAAGTGTCTGCCGAAATGTTCGGACAATTCCGGCCCGCTTTCGAGCGGCGATTTCTCCAGCGACTCGTTCCCTTCGCGGCCGACGAAATGCTCAAACGCGTGCACGCGAGCGAAGGCAAGTTCCGCAGCGAGACGCTCCGCTTCATCAGCGATCCGCACATCTTCAGCGACGTTTGCGAGCTCGTGTGCGAGGCGTCGTACGACTTTCTCTACAACGAAGGCTTCCTCGATCTGCCCGCAGACTGGCGCGCAAAACTGGGCGCGAGCGGCGCGGTCTGAACGTTTACCAACCGAGTTGTTGCTTCAGCTGCGCAACCAGAGAAGCTGCCATCTTGGTCTGCCTCGCGGCGCTCGGATGGTAGTCGCACCCGTAGCCGTCCGACCCGTCTTGCGCGGGCAACACCAGCATCGTCGTCTTGGTCGTTGCGGCGCTCGCGATGGCGTTCTGGACGTAGGTCTTTGCAGCGGCTTCTTCTTGCGTCGATAGCATCGGGCCGAGTGCGCAAACGATGACCGCGTTGGGGTACGTAGCGCGCACCTTCTTCAGGAACGCAGCGTAAGCAACCTCGAACGCATTGCCTGGGTCGCCTTTCGCGAAGTCGTTCGTCGCGAGATTGATCACGACCGCATCGGGCACGTATCGCGAAAAATCCCAGACTGATTTTGCATCATCGGGGACGGTGCGCGTCCAGAGGGTCGGCATGGTGTCGGTGAGCGAGCCGGTATTGTTGCGATAAATCCCGCGGCCTGAATAGGCGATGGCCGTGTGCATCGCGTTCAGCTGCTTGGCGGCGACAGCGCCCCACGCAACATTCTCGTTTTCGGTGTCGGCCGTAAAACCGCAATTGGGACCTGCGCCGATGTCGCCATAGCCGCAGGTGATCGAGTCACCGATCATCTCGATGCGCCGGGTGAAACCAAAGGGCGATGGGACGATCGCTCCGCCTTTGGGAGTGAAACCGCCAAAGCGCACTGTGCCGACGAAACCTTCAGTGCGTTTGACGATGAGGACATCGTGCAGTCCCGCCGAGAGATTTTGGGCGAGCGTGAAAAGCGTCTTGCCGTTGCCAGTCTTGAGAGCGACCGGCGCGCCGTTGTCGACGATCACGTCGAACCAGTTCTGACCTTGGTCTTCGAGCACGACATCGATGCCGGTGCCGTTCCATCGCGTGGCGATCGCCGAACCTGGATAGGCGAAGAGCGGATGCGCCGGATCGGTCGTGTCGAAGCGGCCATAAAAGTGGACGGGCGCGACAGTCTGCGCGGGTCCATCATTGGCAGAATCCACGGCTGAATCTTGCGGGTTTGGCGATGTGTCCGACATGGCACCATCGGGAAAAGAGGTGGGTGTCGCGGTGTCGTCGGCCGTGGTGCAGCTCGCGCATCCAGAGGTCATGAGTGCGGCAACGATCGCGATGCTACGCATGTGTTTCTCCCATCGCGGCGAGACTGTCATCCTCCGACCCAGCGTAAGCCGCTCCCAACCACGCGTCGATGATCTCAGGACGACCTTCATCGCTGCCGATCACGAAGCGCATGGTTCGTTGTCGCGCACGCGGGTCGCGCGATCAACCAAAACGCTCTTTAGGGCGTGCCGCTCGCGGGACCCGATGAAGCCGGTGTCGCGCTCGCCACTGCGGGCGCAATCGCTCCGGGCTGCTGCGAGACCCATTGCGCGTACTTCTGCTGAGAACGCGCCTGCACCGCATCGACCGCGTTTTGTGCCGCATCGCGCAGCTCTTCGTCGATCATCGACTGAGGTGCGGCAAAGTCTGGATTGACGAGCAGGTCTGCTTTGAGCACGGTCTTGTCTCCGACCGCGCGCATCGTGAACACCACATCAGAGCTCTTCACGTTGCCGCGCACGAACGCACCCTGCACGACCTCCGTCCCAGGCTGCAGCACTCGTAGCGGACCGAAACGAACCACCTGCCAGAGCATCACCATGCCGTGCAGGATGGGGACTTGAAAATACACATCGGTCGCGGTGTCGGTCTTGTCGACCAGACGACTCGTCTTGAACTTGCCCCCTGAATAATCTTTGTAGTGCGCATAATCGAGCACGAGCTCGCGCACGTACGACAAGGGCGCCGAGACGAGTGCTTCAGCGTGACCATATCGATCGGCCTTGCCAGAAGGAACGTAGTTCCACTTCAGCGAGTGACCGTTGGTGGGTGCGAGACGCGCGACATCTGGATCGGAGGAAGCAGCGGCTGAATCGTCCGCCGACGCGATGCGCGATCCGAAAGAGAGTGTCGCGAACACACCGAGGACGAGAGCAACTTTGGCGTTCATGTTCATCGCGAGTCCTGGAGCTGCAAAACGTGCTCCAAGGTCTGACGCCCGCAAAGGGCCAAATATTCGACGCGTCGTGGAGTTCGCAGCTGTGCCGTGCAGTCACACCGCGGCGTTTTGATCACGGGCCCGCGGCAAAACGCATTTTGCCCTCTTGCGCCCACCAATCGCGAAAGCGCTGTTGTGCGCGTTCGCGGTCACGTTTGGGGAGGTCTTCGTAGTAGCCAAAGGTTTCGCCGGTGATGTTTTTGAGTTCGTCGCTTGCCGCGCGGCGAATGCCAGGTGTCTCATCCGTGAGTGCGTCGATGAGCCACTCGATGCGATGACGCGCGGAGTTCAATCCCCACCACGACAGCCACCGCTTGTCGTCACGCTGAAAATCTTGTCGGGTGATCGTGATGAGCGAGCGCCGGGCGACGGTTGCGATCTCTTCGTCCTTGTCTCCGAGCGCGCGAATGAGCACCGGGGCGGCGAGCGGTTCTCGCATTTCGCCGAGCGCCTCGATCACGCCGATGCGAGCGCCCCGCGTCGCGCTGGTGTCGCGCAAAACTTTGCCGATCTCTGCAAGCAACGCTTCGTGAGCGACGTCTGTGGTTGCCTTCGCGGCCGCGCGTGCCGCCATGCGCACTCGCGGATCCGGATCATACATGCGCGCGACGATGACCGGCACGCCCTCGAGATACGGCAGCTCCGCGAGCAAGAATGTCGCCCAAAAACGTACGGAGACATCGTCACTCGCTGCCACTGTGAGCACGAACGGCAGAGCGACACGACGTTGGCGCGCGACCAATCGCAAGATGGTGCCGCACTCGCTCGCCTTGGGCAGTGGCGGGGAGAGTTGCGAGCGATCGACCGTCAGCGGCCCCGGAA
>JAYVXK010000144.1:0-2510 GCA_043785265.1 Myxococcales bacterium
GTATCGACACGGTGAAACATGTCGAGCACGAGTTCTGGCAGGTCTTCAGCAAGGGCGTGCGCGATCGACTCGCGGCCGAGAACAAGAACCACTTTCTCATGTTTGGCGAGGCGTTCGACGGCAACGACAAACTGCTCGGCAGCTATACGCAGAAGGGGGAACTAGACAGTGTGTTTTATTTCTCCCAACACTTTCAAGTGTTCCGAGATGTCTTCCAGATGGCGCACGATCCCAAAGCGCAAAAGGGAACCAGCCAAATCAAGGCACTATGGGAAGGTCGCGCTCAGTCTTATTCTTCGACACCTCAAGACAACGGCATAGGTGTTCCGCCTTCGCAGGCGCTCGTGAACTTTCTCGACAACCATGACGTGAGTCGTTTCTTGTTCGAAGCACAAGGTGACCTTCCTGCTTTGCACAATGCGTTGACCCTCCTGCTGACAGAAGATGGCATTCCTTGTTTGTACTACGGCACTGAGCAAGAGTTCGCCGGAGGCAACGACCCAGCCAACCGTGAAGTGTTGTGGAACACAAACTTCGCCACCACCGGAGATACCTATCGGCACATCGCCAAACTCACTCGCTTGCGAAAGCAAGTCAGCGCGCTGCGTCGAGGAGAGACGCACGTGGTCTACGCTACCGATCACATCGGAGACGAAGCAGACGCTGGGATGTTCGCGTTCGAGCGTGGAGCACCGAGCGCCTATGCTCTCGTCGTACTCAACACCAACGCGCGTCACGCGAGCACGTCTGCCGACACGAACGTGATGACACTGTCCGCAGGATTGGCCGGAAAAACACTCGTGGATGTCCTCGACCCCGCGCAAGCGAATTATCCTGTTGCGGCCGACGCGACCTTGCGCATGAAACTGGACGCGCAAACGGCGAAGGTCCTCGTACCAAGTGACCAGGTGGTCAAGTAGAGTCTGCCTCACGTGATGACAGACCTGCGGAGAGTCCGGCCACTGACTTGGATCTTGGTGGTGTTCGCGCTCGCAGTGTTCGTGGGCTCGTGGTGGAACTTGCCCTGCACGGATGCATGGTCGAATGACGAAGTCTCTCCGCGGGCATCGACCTTAGGCGCTGTCTTCGAGACGTGGACCCCGGGACATTTTTTTCGGTATCCCCCGTTGCATGTCTTGCTGCTGACGATCTTACAGTCGCCTGTCATCCTGGTGGCGGGTCTGCGCGTGGGTTTCACACAAGAGGCTTTGGGTACGGAACTCATCTTGCCCAGCTACATGACGGTGTCGTGCATCATCGGTCGTGTCGTTGCGTTCGCCATGGCATGTGGGGTGATCGTCAACATTCATCGGTGGTGGTCGCGCATCGCTTCGCCGACAACAGGCCTTTTTGCAGCCGTTTTGGTCGCGATCAATCCGATGTTCGTCTACTTCGCGCATACAGCGAGTGTGGATGTTCCCTATTGGTTCTGGACTACCTGGGCGATGGTCGAACTCGATCGCGTGGCAGCAGGTGAGGCGCGCGAGATGCGAGCACTCCTCTTGTGTGCGGCCGCGGTCCTCACCAAAGATCAAGCAGCCTTCCTATTGGTGGGTGCGTTTGGAATGTCGTGCATCGCGGTTCCGATCGGGCGCGCCGGACTCAAGTCTCTTTGGAACAAGCCATTGCTGAAGGCTTTGCTGGTCGCCGCCCTGGTGTACCTGGTGGTGTCGGGTGCACTCGTCAATCCATCGGGCTTTCGCAAGAAGCTCGCGTTCATGACAGGAGAAGGCAACCAAGGCTGGATCCTCTACGACCGAACATGGCGTGGCGCGCTCGAGCAGTTGAAAGACATCGCCTTGGGGCTGGGCATTTTCGGCAGCCGGTTGATCGCCGCACTCGTTCCTATAGGAGTCGTCCTTGCCGCTCGCGACAAGACACTGAGACTTCGCCAGCTCGCCCCTGCGGTCAGCGCAATGACCTACCTGGTGTTGTTCGTGGTGCCGTCTCGGTGGACGATGGAGCGGCACCTCTTGCCTCTCACACTCATGTTGTTTCCCTATGCAGGCCTGGTGTTGGATCGCGCAATGTTGCGCATGCCGAGGCAAAAAACAGGCATGTTCGTCGTCGCGAGCGTCTGCATGGTTTCGACTCTGGTAGATGTTGCTTCGATTGACGCGACTCTGGTTTGTGACTCGCGCAATGCAGCCACCCGCTTCCTCGAAGGACTACCTAGTGGCACCAAAGTAGAAGTGGTTGGTGGGACGACCTATCTGCCGCATCTTCCTACTCACCTTGCCTTGACTCGTGTAGGTCCTGAGGACTTCGCGTTGCGTAGTCCATTGCCAGCAGTGACCGAGTCCAAAGCTCCGTTCCTCGATATCGATCAACGCGCGCCTGAGTACCTGGTCGTCGACGAACGTACCGCGCGCTTCTACGCGCCCCTCCCAGGCACGCGACTCACCGCCCGCGGACAGACTCAGGCGAGTGATCCCGATGGGCATGCTTTCTTTTCCGCGCTCGCAGACGGTCAGTCGAATTATGTCATGACTTTGCGCGCCAAGTGCGAA
>JAYVXK010000145.1:0-8326 GCA_043785265.1 Myxococcales bacterium
CCAACAACCCCACGACCACGGGCCCCAATGATCCGAACTGCACGTCCTGCGGCTTCGGCGGCAACATGGCCAATGGTCAACCCATCGCGAGCGACCCGAACTGCCAGCTAAGCTGCGGTGCGGGCTGCGCCGGGTACTACACGAACAAAGAGGACAACCTCAACATTCGCTACGTCAACGACATGAAGCGGCGCTACGGACTCGATCCACAGTTCCCCGTGTCGCGTTACGTCAACGGCCTCAAGTCTCCCAAAGTGCCCGACCGCAACGGCGAGCACCCTGGTGGCGGCGGCAACTACGCTGGCAAAGCAAACTGCACCAACCCGCTGTTTGCAGCCACTCTGCCGACCGATCCGGGCGGGGACCTCTGCAACGTGCCGCTCGGCCCGCGCACGAGCGACCTCGTCTACTTCGCCATCCTCGGCGGTCTGCCTTGGCAGCTCCTCTATGACGACGGATCGGACCCCGCCAAGCCGAAGGGCTTCAAGCCGTCGCTCGCCCCGTCGGACTGGCAGAAGATCGTAGGTCGTGATCCAGATCACTACGACCTCACAGGCATCGACGCGCACATGATCGAGAGCTTCTTGCCTCGCATCGCAAAGAACGTCGCTGCGATTCCTTACCTCCAGAATCCACTCCCCAACGATCCGAGTGCGGGCGACACTGCCGACCCGTACAACGGACGTGAGTGGGACACGACACTGAGCCCTCTCGGTCTCGACCTTCAATACGCATGCACGTTCCAGTTGCCTACTCCCAAGGAGTGCAGCGATCCGGCGAATGCCAAGGCTTGCGACTGCGTGCAGAATGCAGTCAATCCTGGAGGCCCGCCGCTGTGCAAAGCAGGCGCGGCTGGCAAGTCGCTCCAATATCGCGGCAAGGCGTATCCAACCATTCGCGAACTTCGGGTCGCGAGGGGCCTTGGCGCGCAGGCCATCGTCGGCTCGCTCTGTCCCAAAGAGCCGATCGACACCACGAGCCAGGACTACGGCTATCGCCCGGCAGTCCGCGCCATCATCGACCGCTTGAAGAACGCTCTCGCCGGTCAGTGCTTGCCGCAGGCGCTCACTCCCGACCTGCAAACAGGCGCCGTTCCTTGCCTGATCCTCGAGAGCTTCACTCCTGGTCAGACACAAGCCGCAGCGTGCAACCCCGCTCAAGGTTTGTTGCAACCTGAGCCGGCCATTCTGTCGAAGTTCAACGCACAACGCTGCATCGACGCGAAAGGCACCGGCGATGCTGGCGCGACCGCGTCTCCCTGCAAGAACCCCAACGACCCAGAGGCTGTCGCTCAAGTGCTCGGCCCCGTTTGCCAAGTGCAGCAGCTGACCGGCACTGACATCGTGGCTGGGACTTGCGAGACTGTCACCAAGCCTGGTTGGTGCTACGTGAGTGGCGCCGCTGCGGGTACCTGCCCGCAAGCGATCAAGTTCTCGGCGACGGGTCAACCGACGACGGGTTCTCGAATCAGTCTGCAGTGCATCGAGTCGAGCTCGAACGACGGCGGCTGATTCTCGCAGCCATCGAAGATCGCGAAGGGCGCGGGATCGGAAGGTCCTGCGCCCATCGTGTTTTGTGAGATACAGTCGGCGCGCCGATGTCCGCTCAAAAGCGCACCATCCTCATCATCGAGGACGAGCCGCAGATCGTGATGGGTTTGCGAGACGCTCTCGAGTTCGAGGGCTTCCGTGTGGTCTCCGCAGGCCGCGGCAAAGACGGCATCGCTCTCGCGCGCACGGAGAGTCCAGACGCAGTGATTCTCGACCTGATGCTGCCCGACATGAACGGCTACAGCGTCTGCGAAGAGCTCCGTCGCGCAGACGGTCTCGTGCCCATCGTCATGCTCACCGCTCGCTCGCAAGAGACCGACAAAATCCGCGGACTCGATGCCGGCGCAGATGACTACGTGACCAAGCCTTTTGGCGTGAACGAACTCATCGCGCGCATCCGAGCGATCTTTCGTCGGGCGGCGCGAGCGCCAGGTGCGCCAGAGTTGCTCGAGATCGGAGACGCCAAAGTCAGCTTCGCGGCTCACACGCTGGTGGTCCGCGGAGAGTCGCACGAGCTTTCGTTTTACGAAGTCGAGCTACTGCGCTTGCTCGCAGAGCGCTCGGGTCAACCCGTGAGCCGCGACGAAATCCTCTCGAAAATATGGGGTCTCGAGGCCGCGCCCACCAATCGCACGGTCGACAACTTCATCGTCAAACTGCGGAAAAAGATCGAGCCCCACCCCGATCGTCCCAAGCACATTTTGACGGTCTACGGCTTCGGTTACAAGCTCGCTCCTTAGTCATCACGGGGAGGCACGCGCCTCCCCGCCCCAAAAAAACGTGGTTTTTTGGGGCGAAGCCATCTGCCCCACCCCACGCGGCTCGCTCCGCTCGTGAGCGCTGGAACCGTTTCGAAGAGACGACTATGGTTCGTCGTCTCATGGCCAAGATCCTCATCGTCGACGACCAGCGCAACATGCGCACCACCCTCGCGATGATGCTGCGAGGTGTCGGCTACGAAGTGGACGAAGCGGGCGATGGGGAACAAGGCGCTGAGCGAGGCGCGACAGGCGCGTTCGATGTGGTGCTCACCGATCTCCGAATGGGCAGCAAAGACGGCATGGACGTCTTGCGCGCAGTCAAAGAAGCGCAGCCCATGACCGAGGTCATCGTGATGACCGCGTACGGCACCATCGAGAGCGCCGTCGAGGCCATCCGGCTCGGCGCCTTCGATTACATTCAAAAGCCTTTTTCGGAGCAGGAGCTGCTGGTCAAAGTGGCCAAGGCCATCGACAACCGTCGGCTCGCAGGAGAGGTCGCCTTCCTCGCGAGCGAGTTCAAGGACCGCTACAAGTTCGAGAACATCATCGGCAAGTCGGGCTCCATTCGCGAGGTGCTCGGCCGCATCGTTCGCGTCGCTCCGACGGACGCCATCGTCCTCATCACAGGCGAGAGCGGCACCGGAAAGGAGCTAGTTGCAAAGGCTCTGCACGCCAACAGCCGCCGCGCTGATCGCGCCTTCGTGCCGGTCAACTGCGCTGCGATCACCGAGACTCTCCTCGAGAGCGAGCTCTTCGGTCACGCTCGCGGTTCGTTCACAGGCGCTGTCAAAGCACGCAAAGGTCTGTTCGAAGAAGCGGACGGCGGGACGTTCTTCTTCGACGAAATCACCGAGACACCACTTTCGTTTCAAGCGAAATTATTGCGAGCGATTCAAGAGAGTGAGATCCGTCGTGTGGGCGAGAACAAGCCCATTCGCGTGGACGTCCGCATCATCGCCGCGACCAATCAGGATCTGCTCAGCGCCATCGCCGAGAAGCGCTTTCGACAGGACCTCTACTATCGACTCAATGTCGCGCGCTTCCAGCTGCCGCCGCTGCGCGAGCGCCGAGAGGACATCCCCGAGCTCGCGAACTACTTTCTCGACAAGTACAACAAGAAGATGGGCCACCACACGCGCATCGGAGAGAGCGCGCTCGAGGCGATGGAGCACTATAGTTTTCCGGGCAACGTGCGGGAACTCGAACACATGGTGGAGCAAGCAGTCGCGCTCGTGCATGGCGGAGTCATCACCGCAGACGACCTCATCCCGCCAACTTCGCCGGCCGCTCCGGGCTCCGAGGTCGGTGGTCGAACGCTTGCTGCTGTCGTCGACACCGCAGAGCGCAGCGCGATCGAAGCGGCCCTGCGCGACTCGGAAGGCAGCCGCGAGCGCGCCGCTGAGCTGCTGGACATTTCTCCGACCACTCTCTGGCGAAAGATGACTCGACTCGGCATCGTCTTCGACGCCAAAGGACCCTGAAAATCCAGTCCGTCGCGCGCTTTTGCAAGAACCTTATGCAAGATTGAAAGCGTGTTGCTCGGGCGGGTGAAAGATTACGTGCGCTTGCGCGCGGCACCATGGTTGCACTGTGGGAAGCCTGCATGGCAACTGTATTGGTCATCGACGACGACTTGCCCGCGGCTCGGTCCCTTGCCCTTTCACTCGCGGCTGAAGGGTTCGAGGTGCACTCCGCACATGATGCTCGCGCGGCGATCGCGCACCTGGAACGGCATGCGGCCGACTTCGTCATGGTCGATCTCATGCTCGCGGGGATGAACGGCTTGGAGCTCGCCCGTCACGTCGCGGCTAATTTTCCGAGCGTTCGTGTCATCCTCACCAGCGCCTATCACCTCAGTGAGCGACAGCTCGTTCGCTCGAACTGCGGCGCGGTTGGCTTCGTCCCCAAGCCTTATGCCCTCAACGAAGTGACAGGGTTCTTGCGTAGCAAGCTGGCACAAGCCTAAAGCTCGCATCCACACCGCAGCGCATTACAGTTGCGGCGATCACCATGCGAGTCGATGAGCTGGACTACGACCTGCCGCCCGATCTGATCGCGCAGCACCCAACCCAAGAGCGCGAACAGGCGCGTCTGATCGTGGTGCCCGCGGAGGGAGAGTTCGTCCACCAGCACATCGTCGACCTCGCGCAATGGGTGCCGCCCGGCACGCTCGTGGTTCTCAACGACACGAAGGTGCTACCGGCGCGCCTCTTTGCGCAAAAAGAAACTGGAGGGCGCGTCGAGATCTTTTTGCTGAAAAAGAGCGAGACACGCAAAGAAGGCGACCGCGACGTGGAGATATGGAGAGCGCTCGGCAAGGCCTCGAAGGCTCTCCGATTTGGTGTCGAGTTGCAGATTCGGCCAGTCGAGATTGCCGATCGACACGGGCAACATGGTCGCCCGCCCGCTGCGCTATTTGCCCGCATTTTGGCGCGCGCAGACGATGACGGGACTCTCGAAGTCGCGCTCTACACAGACGGTCGCGCCACCATCGAAGAAGCGATTCGCCAGAATGGTCGGATGCCGCTTCCGCCGTACGTGAAGCGAGACGTGACCTCCGCCGACGAGGAGCGCTACCAAACAATTTATGCGCGCGTACCGGGTGCCGTTGCTGCACCGACCGCCGGTTTGCATCTGACGCGCGCGTTGCTCGGGCGGCTCGCGGTGCGCGGATGCGACGTGACGCATGTGACTCTGCACGTGGGTCTGGGCACCTTTCAACCCGTCACGACCGAAGACCTCGACGACCACAAGATGCACGCCGAGTGGTTCGAAGTGACAGCGACGGCCGCGCGAGCAGTAGCCGAAGCAAGAGCAGAGAAACGCCCTGTGCTCGCGGTGGGAACGACGGCGGTGCGCGCGCTCGAATCGGCCGCAAAAGACGGCCAAATTCGCGCCACGACGGGTGACACGCGTCTGCTCATTCAGCCGGGGTATCGCTTCAACGCCGTAGACATGATGCTCACGAATTTTCATCTGCCAAAGACGACACTGCTCGCGCTCGTCTCCGCGTTCGCCGGTCGTGAGCGCGTGCTCGGGGCGTATCGCGAGGCGGTTGCGCAACGCTATCGATTCTTCTCTTATGGGGATGCCATGCTGCTCTCTCGGGCGGGTAAGTGACGCCGCGCACGCCTGGCTTTGCATTTCGCGTCGTCGGCAACGACGGGCACGCGCGCGCTGCCGTGCTGACGACGCCGCATGGAGAGGTAGAGACGCCGACCTTCATGCCTGTCGGAACACAAGGCAGCGTGAAGACACTCACCCCCGACGAAGTCGCGAGCACAGGCGCGCGCATCGTGCTTGGCAACACCTACCATCTCTGGTTGCGACCTACGGCGGATCGCATCGCGGCGCACGGCGGACTGCACGAGTTCACCCGATGGCCTCACGTCATGCTCACGGATTCTGGCGGATTTCAGGCGTTTTCGCTCTCTGCGAACAAGGGCAAGCGCGCAGGTGCAGAGCTGAAGAAACTCGTCGCGCCTTCTGAGGACGGGTTCACATTCAAGAGTCACCTCGACGGGAGCAAACAATTTCTCTCGCCCGAGATCGCGGTCCAAGTGCAGAGCAAGATCGGCGCGGACATTCAGATGCAGCTCGACGTGTGTCCACCAGGAGACGCCCCGCGTGAGATCGTCGCGGCCGCAGTCGCGCAGACCACGCGCTGGGCAAAGCGCGCGCTCGCGACACCTCGCAAACCGCATCAAGCGTTGTTTGGCATCGTGCAAGGCGCGACGTTCGTCGACTTGCGACGAGAACACGCAGAAGAACTCGCCACGCTCGAGTTCGACGGTCTCGCTCTCGGCGGATTTTCTGTCGGCGAATCGATCGACCGCATGCACGCGACGCTCAAAGAGGTCGCGCACCTGCTCGACCCAGAACGGCCGCGGTACTTGATGGGCGTCGGCACCCCTCGCGACCTGATCATCGCGATCGGTTGCGGCGTCGACATGTTCGACTGCGTGTTGCCGACGCGCAACGCTCGCAATGGCCAAGCGCTGACGCGCAACGGACGTGTCGTGATCAAGCAGGCACGCTATGCAGATGACGCATCAACTATTGACCCCGAGTGCGGGTGCGCTGCCTGTCGCGGAGGTTTTTCGCGCGCCTACTTGCGCCACCTGTTCATCGCCAAGGAGATCCTCGCGTTGCGGTTGCTTTCACTCCACAACCTGCATTTTTATGGGGAGTTGGTGCGTTCCGCGCGCGAGGCCATCGTCGCCAGTCGCTACGAAGCGTTCGCTCGCGCGGCGCTCGCGCGACTCGAAGGCGAAGAGTAACGGCGAGAGACGTCCGCGTGATATCTTGGGGCTTCCATGGCTGACGAGAAGAAGCCGCAGCCGCTGGGTCGGATCCTCCTACGTCAGAAACTGATCTCGCAGAAGGACCTCGACTCCGCGCTCCTCGATCAAGCAGGTACGCCGCTCGCGTCCCGCCTGATCGAGCGTGGTTTGGTCAGCGAGGTCGATGCACTGCGCGCTCTCTCGGAACAACACGGGGTGCCAGGCATCGAGCTGTCGCAGGTGGCGATTTTTCTCGAGCATCTGGTCGTGCCGCGCGAGGTCGCCGAGGCGCACAAGATCCTGCCGGTGCTCGTCAAAGGTGACCGCGTCTTTCTTGCGATGGCCGATCCGTCCGACAAGCGGGTGATCGACGAACTCGAATTTGTGACCGGAAAAAAAGTCTATCCATACGTCGCGCTCACGACATCGCTCTTGCGATCGATCGAAGCGGCTTACGATGCCAAAAGCCAGTCGGAGATCTATTTTCTCGGTCCGAACGTCACCCAAGAAACGCTACAGCGCCTTGGTTTGTCCAGCCGCTCTGATCACGGTCGTGCTCCCACCAGCGACGCCTCGCTCATCGAACCTCGACCCGTGATGGATCACCAGATGCGCACGAGCTCCGCGGAGCTCCACATCTCGACGACCGACCTAGGCAATGTCACGACCGAAGATTCGACGATCACTCAGCTCCCCTCCGAGCTGCGGATCAAACTCAACGACGCGTCCGCCGCCGCAAAAGAAGAGCCCATTGGGACTGGCAAGCTCGTTTTGGTGGTCGACGACGAAGAAGACATTCGCAAGATGCTCAAGCTTCTGCTCACCGGCAAAGGTCTACGTGTGATCGAAGCCGACCGCGGATTGCTCGCGCTGCGCATGGTCAAAGATCACGTTCCTGACTTGATCATTTTGGACGCGATGCTCCCCGAAGTGCACGGCTTCGACATCGCTCGACGCATCAAAGGTAGCGACAAATACGGTCGAATTCCGATCATCATGATCAGCGCCGTCTATCGAGGGTGGCGAATCGCAGAAGACTTGAAGGCGAGCTACGGCATCAGCTCTTACCTCGAGAAGCCCTTCAAGATCGCTGACGTCCTCGCCGCCGTCACGCGTGCCCTCGCCGCAGAGGAGGCTCCAGCGAGCGAGCGCGAACGCGACATGAGCGCAGAAGCAGAGAAGGCACTCGAGGACGGCATTGCTGCCTACAAGGCTGGCAACCTGGACCAAGCGCTCGAACTGCTGAAACAAGGCGTCTCGATTGATCCTCTGGCGTTCCGATTGCGCTTCCAACTTGGCCTACTTCTGGGCAAGCGAGGGATGGTCTACGAAGGCATTCAAGAGCTGGAGAAGGCGGCAGAGCTGTCCCCCAAGCATTTTGCGGCACTGAAGAATCTCGCCATCCTCTATGAAAAGGCGGGTTTTCGTCACCGGGCGATTGAGGTGTGGGAGCGCGCGGTCCATGTGGCACCCGACGAAACCACCAAGACCCAAATCAAAGGCCACTTGCTTGGTCTTCTGTAAGTGAGTTCGCGGTGAGAACTTCGCGGATGGTCAAAACGTAGGTTTGTCCGGTATCGTTGTGTCGTCGATGGAGTTGAGCCGACCGTGAAGTTTCTCTGCGATCAATGCAAAGCGAAGTACCAAATTGCGGACGACAAAGTCGTCGGCAAGACGGTGCGCATGAAGTGCCGCAAATGCGGGCACATGATCGAGGTCAAGGCAGAGGTCA
>JAYVXK010000146.1:0-8305 GCA_043785265.1 Myxococcales bacterium
GTCTCTCGGGTGGTCAGATACGCCTCGATGAGCGTGCCCCAACTCGTGCGTTCGGCCTTGGAGCGAACCGCGTAACCGTAGCCGGGAAGATCGACGACATAGAGTTCGAGAGGCGGCACCGTGGTCACCACGCGGAACTGATTGACCTGACGCGTGGCTCCAGGCGCCTTGCTCGTGCGGACCAGACTTTTTCGTTCCAAAAGAGCGTTCAGCAGGCTCGACTTGCCCACGTTGGAGCGCCCGCCAAAGGCAATCTCGGGCAGGGTTGCCGCGGGAAGTTGATCGGCGCGCGCGGCAGCGAACGCAAACTCGGCGACCTGAATGATTGGCGTCTCTCGTGGGGCCATGACGCGGCTGTTTATCACGGTCGACGCGCGCCACCCAATCGACGTCGAACAGCGGCCACGATGTGCTCGAGTTCTTCGGAGCGAGCCCCCCATGCGGCCACGAAAAACACGGCCGAAAACACGCCGCCCGCCACGAGACCACGCGCCAAAGGCGAACCAAGCAAGCGAGCGAGCGCCCACGCGCATGCGCCTGCGATGAACGACGCTAGCAACGTCTTGGCGACCGAGCCGCCGATCTCACGCGCGCAGATCGTGCCGAGTTTGGATCTGAGACCAACGAAGAGAAGCGCCATCTGCACGAAGCTCGATCCGGCGACGGCCGCACTGATGCCAGCGTGGCCCATGGGTCCTTTCAAAAGAAACGCGAGCGCGATGAATACGAGCAAATCGAGGGCGCTCACGATCACCGGCGTTCGCGTGTCGCCGAGCGCATAGAAGACGGGCACGAGTTGCCTGACGGCAGCGACAGTCCAAATCGCGCCGCCCTGCCACACGAGAGAACGCGCGGTCTCCATGGACGCGTGTGCGTCGAACTGACCACGCTGAAAGAGCATGGCGACGATCGGTTCGCCGAGCGCGGCGAGCGCAACGGAGGCAGGAATCGCGACAAATAGACCGAGCCGCATGCCATGCGCATAGGTCTTGGCGAGTTCGACCTTGTCACCCTTTGCGGCAAGTGTTGCGAGCGACGGCAAGGCTGCGGTCGAGATCGCCATCACGAAGATGCCTTGCGGAAAATCGCACAAGCGCATCGCCCACGAGAAGTAGCTCTGCGAGCCTGGCTCGAGCTCGGAGAGGAAGCGACGCGAGAGGACGAGATCGATGTAATACACGCCGATGCCGAACGTCATGGGGGCGAGGCGCCGCATGACGTCGCGCACACCCGGATCGCGAAAGTCGAAGATGGGACGCATCAAGTAGCCGATGCGATGAAGCGCCGGCCATTGAGCGAGCACTTGCAATCCGCCACCCACGAGCGCGCCAATCACGAGCGCATACGAGCGGTCGATCCCTGCGGCCTCTAGCCTCGACGGCAAGAGCAGCGCTGCCCCGAGGAACGCAACATTGAGGAGCATCGGCGCGAACGACGCGACCGCGAACTTGCGGTGCGTGTGCAGTGCCGCAGTTCCAAGGGCAGCCGTGCCCATGAAGAAGATGTACGGAAACACCATGCGCGTCATCGCGGCCGTGCGCTCGAACTCGCCGGGGCGTGCGTGATAGCCGCTCGCAAAAAGTTCGGTGAGCGGACGCGAGAAGATCATTCCGAGAGCAGTCACGACGAGCAGTGCAAGGATGGACGCCGCGCGAATGCGTGCGAAAAACGCCTTCGCGTTGGGCTCTCCGTGGTTGGCAAGCCGTTCGCTCAGCACGGGAACGACCGCGCTCGACACTGCACCTTCGCCGAGGAGTTGTCGGAGCGCGTTCGGAATGGTGAAGGCCACGAAGAAGGCGTCAGTCTCTTCGCGCGAGAACATCGCCGCGAGCGCCATGTCGCGCCCGAGTCCAAGCAAGCGCGACGCGAGTGTTCCTGCGCCGACGATGCCCGCACGGCCCGCGAGCTTGGCGCGTTCTGTCTGGCCCTCTGTGGCCGGCTCGTTCATCGCGGAAGCGGTTCGTGTTCTGAGGCTGCGCTCTTGGGGCTGCACTCACTGCATTGGCAGAGCGCGCGGAGATATTTGTACGAGTACAGACCGCTCTCGTGTCCATCGAACCACTTGAGCGACAGCGCGTAGTTGCCAACCGTCTGGATGTCTTCGATCTCGAGAGCGATGCCCTCTTCATGCGCGATGAACGCGATCGTGCCCGAGTGACCCTGGCAGCCCGCGCATGGGCAATACCCGCGCAAAATGTCATGCGGGTAACGGCTCGTGTGACTGTCGCCCCAGTCAATCTCCGTCACGCGGGCACCTCGTGGAGAGCGCACCGCGCGGCACTTGTACTTGGCATCCATTGGCTTGCTAACGCTCGATCAGTCGCTTCGCTTCGCGCAGGTCCGTCAGCCCCGTGATCGCGCCGACCGCCGAGATCGCCTTGCGCCCGAGCAGATGCCCGACCGCGAGCGAGGAGACGAAGACGTGCGGACTCTTCCACGCGCGCGAACCAGGTACGGCGCGATGAGCGATCAGCACAGCGAGTACGCCTGCCAAGAAGGCATCGCCAGCACCAGTAGCATCGACGCACTTCGCGGCGTGCGTGCGTGCTTCCACATCGCCATGAGCGCCGATGGCTCGGGCCGGACGCGCACCCCCTGTGAGGATGAGCGTCGCGTGCGGCGCTCGGTGTTTTAGCCACTTCAGACCACCCAGGGCCTCGAGGTCTGCCAGCGAGGCTTTCACGAGATCAGCTTGCGACACGAGATCGGCGATCGCCGTGCGCATCTTGCTCGCGCTCTTCCACAGGTGCGCTCGAACATTGAGATCGACCGCGATGTGCGTCTTGGCGTTGCGTGCATGATGCAGCAACTTGTGAGTGGCCTCTGCGAGACCGGCGTCCATGAGGGTGCTCGTGCCAAAGACGATCCACTTCGCCTTGCCCATCGAGCTCGTGATGTCTCGTGCGCGCGGAGCCATGTCGGCCGTGCGATCGCGATAAAAGAGGAAGCTTGGTTCGCCCGACTCATCGCGAGTGACGAACGTCAGACCGGTGCGCGCCGCGAAACGGAGGATGTTGCGTGTATCGACCTTCTCGCGCGACAGCAGTGCAACCAACGCATCTCCAAACACATCACGGCCTACTCCGCCGATCACACTGCTTTTCAGCCCTAATCGTGCGAGCACCACCGCGAGATTCGCGGGCGCGCCGCCCAGCATGCGATGGAGCGCCGCGCCAACAGGCTCGCCCTTCCCGCGCGTACGTGGGTCTTCGTAAATGTCCCAGAGGATTTCGCCGAAGCTGATCACGTCCATCGATCACCCCTCGTACTCTGCATGCGCCTTCATCGCACGATCTACAATCGCAAGCAGTGCGGAGGCAACATTGTCGGCAACACGCTCCCCGCGTTGCGCACGCACCGCAATGTCGCGCAGCTCGGCGCTGACCACAAAACTCGCGCCGCCGCATTCACGACAAACGAGGCCGCCGCGAGCCAAATCAAGGGTCCCCGCTCGATCGGCGGGGCAGGCTTTGCCGCAACGCACGCAGCGCTCGAACTCGAGCGAATAGCCGACATCCGCGAGCAAGCGAAGTCCAGCGGCCGCCAGCGCGCTCGTCGTGCTGACCGTCGACGTGTCGAGATCGTCGAGCAATGCAGTCAGAGTCGACCACGCCGCGGGCTCCGGAGTCTTGGCGGGACACAAGTGACGCGTCCATCGGAGCGCGCGACCTGCGGCGTCCATGGCTTCGAGCGATGAGGTCAACTTCGGCCTCACGCGGACCACGCGCGCTTCACGTAAAACGCCCAATTCTCCGCGGCGATCCTCGTAGCGCGCCTCGACCGAATGAAACGGTTCGAGTGCTCCCCCCACCCGCTTCGAGTTCTTGCGTGCGCCGCGAACGATGAGTCCGACTTTGCCTTCGAGTTCTGTGAAGAACGTGGCGATGACGTCTGATTCGCCGTATTCGACGGCGCGCAGTAAGAGAGCCTTCGATACCTTCGCGGGACGCGTGCTCGCGAAGGCTCGCGCGATCATCCGCCGATCGACAACGCCGTCATGTCGGCGCTAGAGAGCTCTGCCGGCATGTCGTGACCGCGTGGCTTGAGCACGATCGAGAGCGCGAGCGTGAACAGAATGAGCAAAAGCACGAATGCGATCGCGACACCAAAACGACGACCACCTTCGCGCGCCGCCTGAACCGGCGATGCCATCGGCAGTGGAGTCACGAACGCTACGCGGCGGCTAGCGGTGTGACGAGCGAGCACTTCTGCGCCGAGCACGCCCACTGCCTGCGCATAGGACTTCAAGAAGCCGCGCACGAACACCTCGCCCGGAAGATCGTCGAAACGATCTCCCTCGAGCGCTTCGATGGTGGCCGCAGGAATGCGCGTCACGCGCGACACCTCGGTCACGGTCATCTGCTTTGCCTCACGGCTGCGCCTCAAAAAGACGCCAATCGATTCCATCACGTTGGTCTTCTCCATGTGTTTCATCCGTGTGCGGGAGCGGGCGCGGGTGGCACGATTGCGGGTTGTGCGCATCCCGCTTTGATCATCGACTGCGAGCAGGCCTTCCCTGAAGCCGTTTGCTCCGAGATTTCGCGGCAGCGCGCGAGGTCCAAACAGGCGTCGTCCTTCTTGCTTAGCTTGAGACGAACGTCGCCGCGGGCTTGCCAGGCATCCTGCAGTGCTTGGCAATCGGGACTCTCGACTTGAACGGCTTGTGTGAAGCTCGTCTCGGCTTGGGCAAGATCGCCTTTTTTGTCGAACGCCACACCGAGTCGGTAGTACCCGACGCAAAACTTTGGCTGAGTGACCGAATTGCGAAGCGAAGCGATGCCAACATCGACAGACCCATCGAGCACCTGCGCCCAACCCAAGTTTCCCCACGCGAGGTAACTCGCGTTGTAGGAAGGATCTTTGACGAGCGGCTCGAGCACAGCGATGGCTTCCTTGTATTTGGTTTCGAGAATCAGGACTTGTCCGAGCAGGTTCTTCGCGTCACGAAAGGCCGCGTCTTGAGCGATGGCCTGGCGAGCGAAAGCGTCGGCTTTGGAGAGTTTGCAGTCTGCGGAGGAGAGTCCTTCGTTTCCCGAGCAAAAGAAGAGGTACAGCGTGGAGGTCCAATAGAGCGCTTTGGCGTTGGCATCGTCGAGGTCGACTGCCTTCAATGCGTGGTCGAGAGCTGCACGAGGTTCGCCTTTGTAGAAGTAGTCTCGTGCGAGATCGTATTCGGCCTCGCTTTGGCGCTCGGGGCTTTGGGCGGCGGGTCCTGAGTGACCACAACCGACGACGGCCACGAAGAGACAAGCAAGAAAAGCGCTGCGTTCACTGCCAAAGTCACCAATCCCAGAACGAGTCGGATAGCGAGTCATCGTCATGAGGGGTCGTGCCAAAGCGCCCAGAACTGCAGGCGGAACAAGCGTCCTACCCACCCAGTTTCCCGCAGTCAATGCACAAGGCTCGGATGAGCTAACCGGATGTTCAGTTACCCGTTTCGCCTTTGAGTTCGTCTTTGGTGCCCAAGAGGACGTAGAGACGGCGCACAGACTCGAGATCGGGGATTTCGATCTTCTCGCCGATGATGCGCAAGTAGCCTTGCTCACGGAGTCGCTGGACCGATCGTTTCACCGACTCGACATCAAGCCCGACCCGACTCGACAGCTCTACTGGCGAGACATTGAGTTCTGCGGGTGCGCCTTCGACAGGCTGCGGCTCGATGCGATGAGCGAGTTTGAGTAGCGCACTCACGACCTTGTACTGATTGTCGCGAAGCATAAGGATCTCAATCTGATCCTCTGCGTCTCTGACACGACGAATGAGCTGCTCCATCACTCTGACTGCGATGGTTGGATGATTCGCCAGAAGCGAGCGAGATGTCTCACGATCCAGCGCGAGAGTGATTCCATCGGTCAACGCAACAGCCGTGGAGTTCCGCGCGGCCGAGTCGAGCAAGGCCGACTCGCCAAAGAGTTCGCCTGGACGCAGCACCATCAGACTGCGGTCGACCATGCGCACGCGCTTGAGGAGTCGCACGCGGCCTTCTTGGAGCAAAAATGCATGCGTGGCGGGTTCGCCTTCGCGAAAGAGAGTCTCTCCAGCCAGAAACTGGCGACCGTAGCGTGTGACGAGCTTGGCGCGCTCCGACGCAGCGATCTCTTGGTCATCACTCATCGTGCGCGGATCCTACCATCGTACGCGCCTCAACCGTCGAGCGATCCCTTCGTCGAAGGCACACCTACGGCGCGTGGATCGATGCGGGTCGCCATGGCGAGCGCCTTGGCCAGCGACTTGAACGAAATCTCGACGATGTGATGCAGGATCGTTCCTGCGTGCAGCACCATGTGCAGATTGCATTGGGCGCCGCGCGCAAAGGCCTCGAAGAAAACTTCGGCAAGCTCGGTGTCAAACTCGCCAATTTTGGCCTTCGGCATGGGGACTTCCCATACGAAGAAGGTGCGACCTGAAAGGTCCAAAGTGCAGGTCGTGCGTGCCTCGTCCATGGGCAGGGTCGCCCAGCCGTATCGGGCGATGCCGGCTTTGTCGCCGAGTGCTTTTGCGACGGCTTGTCCAAGGACGATGCCGATGTCCTCGGTCGTGTGGTGACCATCGATGTGGATGTCACCCGTCGCTTTCACTTCGAGATCGATTCCACCATGACGCGCGAGTTGGTCGAGCATGTGCGAAAGAAAAGGCAGCGGCGTATTGATCGCGCTCTGCCCCGTGCCGTCGAGATCGAGCGCGACGGAGATGCTCGTCTCTTTGGTTGTCCGCGTGATCGCGGCCTTACGAGCCATTCGCAAAGTAGAGCACGCACGCGCGGATCAGTCCTAATTTTAGGGCGATCCGGCTTTGCGTGTACGTGCGTTCCGCGGGAATGTTGACCCAATTGAAGCGCGGTTGCCGCCGCCTAAGCGCCAGTGCGCACGCTTGGGGTCGCGTCTCCGGAATCGAGAAGCGTAGGAGAGCCCATGTCGCTGCAGCAGCGGAAGCCGATTTGGTAGAACTCGAAGTTCTCGTCGTGGGCGACCGTCATCGGGCGGCATCGATCGCGAACCGGTCCCCAATAGCCGCCTTTTAGGCCGCTTTTGTATGGGTGGTTGCTCTCGTTGACGACCCATTCGTCGACATTGCCGGTCATGTCGTGCACGCCATAAGGCGACACGCATGCCTCGCGCGCACCTGACGGATCGCGTTGGTCGAGGCGCGCGACTTCTGCGTCACGCGTCTGCGGGTCCGCGATGAGATGTTCGTTGGCATCGGGATGCGGCTTGTCGATGTTGCACGCTTCGCTGCTGCGCGCGTACCCATAGGGGTACGGCAAGCGTTCCTGTCCTTCGCATGCGAGCGTCCACTCGCTGTCACCGCAGAGGCGCTTGCCTTGCGATGTGCATGCGGCGGCAGCTTGATGCCAGGTCTGCATGACCATGGGCTTCTGGCCGGGCTGATTCGGGTACTCGTAGGCGTCGATGCAGAAGCGCTTGTGTTGCGTGTGCGTCGTGCACTCGCTCGTCGGAGCAAATTCGGCGCAGCGCATCTTCGACTCGGGGTCGAGCCAGCGGAGGCACTTTTGCTCGACGAAGGGACAGTACTCGCCCTCGACCTCGGCCATGCCCACGGGACAGCTCACCGCCGAAAGGATGGGTGTGGTTGGGACTTTGATGCCGGCATTCGCGAGAGTGATTTGCCCTCCAGTCGTCATGGGGAGAGCTGGACTAGGTGGGCCCTCGTCAGACGGAGCGTCTGCAGGCGGTGCCGCACCAAGGAGCGCGACGGCTGCCAAACTCAACAAAACTACGACTACGCTTCGCTTCACGACACGGACCTCACCACCACATGTAAGCAAGCGCCTCGCCAACGATGTCGCGTGAACGAATCGCGTAGTCAGCTTCGCAACAGATGGGATTTCGAGACGCATGAATGCCCTTCGCTCCAACCGCGATGCGTCCAGCACGACGCGTTGGAGTGTCCAGTAAGACGCGCGAACGGACGCGTCTCAGACACGAGTGAGTGGCGGTGAAACACGCGGATTGTCGCGGGATGCGCGAGATCCTCTACATGTAAATGATATAGGGCCGCGCTCCGCAAGCGCCAGTTTCTGTCAACTCGAGAGAGAAGACTTTCGCGCACCACGACATCGACGTCACGGTCGCGCGAGCGTGTGGCATGCACGCGTGAGTGTGCGGTTTACGCGCAAACGCAGCGTCGCAGTTCACACTTGGCGTGGGTGCTGGGGTACCTCACGGTCGTTCAATGGTCGGACGAACCGCCAGACACATGAGCGCTGTGGCAGCCCGAAGGTCGACTTCGTCGTCATCGAGTTCTTCGCCTTCGGTCACACAGCCACGGCGACACACTGCGACAG
>JAYVXK010000147.1:0-2501 GCA_043785265.1 Myxococcales bacterium
CGCCGGCGACCAAGCGACCCGCAACCGCCATGCACACGACACCCGTGCATGTGCCTGCTCGACCGCACGCGCTGCTGCAAGCCGCGGTGGCAGATCCAAAACCGGAAACGAAGAAGTCAGCCGACAAGAAAGTGGCCGCGAAACCGAAGCCGCCGTGCTTGCGCGATCCGGTGACCATCACGCGAGGCATCGAAGAAGAGCGTTTCTCGCTCACGCGTTGCGATGGATCGGCTGCACCCGATTCGGTAGCGCACCTGTCGATTCTCGCCAGACCCGGTAGTTCGCTGAAGCCAGCGGTGCCAGTTGCCACGCTCGATCAGAGCCAAGGCCCGGAACTCTCGCCAGGCATCAAACGGCTTGATTCTCGGCTTGTCGTGCGCATGCAGCAGATCGCGGATCACTTTCTGAAAGCGGGCGGAGTCGTTCAGAAGATGCACGTCATCTCGGGGTATCGACCCGCGAGTGTTGGTAGTTTTCATGCGACCGGACGCGCGCTCGATTTCCGGATGGATGGGGTGTCGAATGAAGACCTCGTCGCATTCTGCAAGACGCTGCCAGACACCGGGTGCGGTTATTATCCCAACAGCTCGTTTGTGCATCTCGATGTGCGCGACGGCGGCGCGGGACACGTCACCTGGATCGACGCGAGTGGTCCTGGAGAGTCGGCTCGTTATGTGTCGACATGGCCGCCGCCGCTCCCTGCCGCACCGATGATGGACACGGCGACGCCCACCATCGATCGGCTTTTGCCGCCGCTGCCGGTCGACGAGCACCCAGCAGACGTCACCGCAATGACGAGTCCCTCGAGCGACTCAGGCGACATGCATGCGTCCGACGATGAGATCAACGCGACTCACGAATTGCGCTGAATCATGGGCTCTTGACGAGGACACGCAGCGCGCTCTCTGCGTGCATGACATGTCGATCGATCGCGACCTCGAAGTGAAGGACGTTTTGGATGATGCCCTGCGCGTCCGCGACGAATGTCACGCGCTTGGCGATCGGAACGATGGGCCAGAGCACACCGAATGCACGCGCGAGTGAATGTTCTGCGTCGCCGACCATGGGATAGGCAGCGCCTGCCCATTCTGCGAACTTGCATTGACGAGCGAGTGGGTCGGTGGAGATGCCGACGAGTTCCGCGCCCAGCGCACGAAGCCGTGGGTATACGTCGCGAAATGCTTTTGCCTCACGAATGCAGCCCGTCGTGAACGCGCGGGGAAAGAAAAAGAGCACGCAGGGCGAGCCGCGCAGTGAGACATCGGAGACGATCTGGCCTTCGGTGGTCTTGGCTTCGAACTTGGGTAGTGAACTACCAACCCTGAGCATTCAACATAGATGATGCCTGCTTAAGCGGTGACGTTGCAAAACCCTTCGTAGTCGATGTAGCTCGTGATCTTTGGAGCTGTACCGCAAACGGGGCAAGTGGGGTCTCGGTGGAGGCGGAGCTCGCGAAACCGCATTTTTAGGCTGTCGTAGGTGAGCAGGCGCCCTGCGAGCACATCGCCTTTGCCAAGGATGAGTTTAATCGCTTCGGTCGCCTGAAGCGTACCCACGATGCCGCATAGAATGCCGAGCACACCTGCCTCTTGGCAGCTTGGGGCGAGATGCGGCGGCGGCGGCTCAGGATAGAGACATCGATAGCAGGGACTCTGGGGTGCTGAAAAACTAGACGCGGCCTTCGCTGGAACGAACGTCGTGATCTGTCCATCGAATCGAAAGATGGAGCCATGGACGATCGGTTTGCCCAAAAACACGCTCGCATCGTTGACGAGATACCGAGTCGGGAAATTGTCCGTCCCGTCGACGACGAGATCGTAGTCGGCGAAGAGGCGGGCGACGTTGTCGCTGGTGAGTCGCTCTTTGTGCCCGATGACTTTCACGTCTGGATTGAGCTCGGCGATCGCGATGGCCGCGCTCTCGACTTTTGCCATGCCCACGCGGCTCGTGCTGTGGATGATTTGCCGCTGGAGATTGCTTGCATCGACCGTATCTGAGTCGACGATTCCCAGTGTCCCTACGCCTGCCGCCGCGAGGTAGAGCGCTGCAGGAGATCCCAGTCCACCGGCGCCGAGCAAAAGGACTCGCGCACGAAGGAGTTTCACTTGACCCGCTTCGCCGACTTCGGGAAGCAGCAAGTGGCGTGAATATCGGTCTCTTTGTGCGTCAGTGAGTTGCGGCGGAATCTCGATGGGGTAGCCGAGGTCTTTCCACCGCACGAAGCCAGGGTTTGCGCTCTCTACATTCGTGTAGCCAAGTTGGGCGAGGGTCGCCGCAGCGAACGCGCTCCGCACGCCGCCTGCGCAGTACGTGATCACGCGCGCGTTCTTGTCGGACACACGCGACTCGATCTGCGACTCGAGAAAACCTCGCGGCACCGAGACGGCACCTGGCAGATGACCAGCGCGATGCTCTTCCTTCTCGCGTACGTCGACGAGCACATAGGGTTCGTGCGCTTCGAGTCTGCGCTTGACCTCGTCGAGCGTGACCTCGCGGATGTT
>JAYVXK010000148.1:0-2493 GCA_043785265.1 Myxococcales bacterium
ATGTACAAGCAGGACGACGTCCGTAGAGACGGCGGGTTCACCATCTTCTACATGGGCATCAACATTGGTGCAGGCTTGAGCCCAATCTGGTGTGGCGAACTTCGTACGCACTATGGTTTCCACTGGGGCTTCGGCGCGGCAGGCGTGGGTATGTTGCTTGGTCTTCTGACCTTCCTATTTGGCCAGCGCGTCGTGCTTGCTGCCGTCAACGCAGCAGGCAACGACTTGAAGACATTGCGTCAGGTGGAGGCTGAAAAACGCCTCGCTGCGAGCGCACCGACTGAAGGCGGACCTTACCGAGAGCCCAAGGAAGAGTCTTCCCAAACGGCAGACGAGGACAAGCCTGGAGAGACCGGGATCGCTGGTTTGGTCGCCCGAACCTTCCCACTCTTTCTGATGTTGGTTGCGGTGGTCCTTCCTGCCTTTTATGCCTTGGAGTGGTGGCGCGGTCACGCCAAGTGGACCGACATGATCATGCCTCTGGCCTATGGCGCGGTCTTCATGACGATGGGTTTCGTTCTGCGGACGATCCGCGGCGCGGCCAAAGACAAGAGTGTCGTCATCTTCATGTTGTTCTTTTTCGTGGTCCTCTTTTGGATGGCGTTCGAACAAGCAGGCAACGCACTCAATCTGTGGGCTGAGTTTCATACGCGCCTGACCGCAGGCGGCGTGACATTCACCGCCGAGAGTTTTCAATCGATCAATCCGATCTTCATTCTGCTCTTCGCGCCTGTTTTTTCGATGTTGTGGGTATGGCTTGGAAAGAAGGGAAGCGAGCCACGAACGCCCACCAAAATGCTCATCGCGCTCGTGCTGGTCGCCGCCAGTTTTGGTGTGATGGTGATTGGTGCGGCGCAAGAACAACAGGTGGTCTCGAGTGTCGACTACGATGGACCTCTTCGGGATCCGCCTGGCGGGGATCGGCAGGCGGGCCAAGGGACCGGGCCGAACCAGCCTGACCCGCTGACCGATGTGCACCGCGACGTGCGGTTCTTTCAGCGTGGCGAACCACAAAGCGTGAGCGTCGGAAGCACCGAGGGATGGCAGGGTTCTGGTCTCTCCATATGTCCGCGTGACGGCATCAAGCCCTGCCAGAAAGTGGACGCCGGCCGACTCCTCGTCGCAACGGATCCGCGCACTGACGGGCGTCGCGTGCTGCAAGCGACAGGAGTGTTGCCGCACTATGTGGTGAGCGACATGCTCGCGATGGCCTCTCCACCCACTTATGTCGCGGACATCGATTCGTTGGAAAAGAAAACCAAAGAAGCCTCTGCCAACTCTCCCGTCACCTACGAGGTGCGCACCGACGAGTTCGCGTGGCCTCTCGATGCAGAGACGGGCACGGCAGCGGGCGTGTCATTCGACCCTAAAACAAGGGTGATTCGCTTCACCAAGACGATGGACTCTCCGACGCGCACGGCACTCGAGGGAGCCGCCGCACCCAAGACATTTCGCGATGCCATCGAGTCGCTCGAAAAGAAAAGTCAGAGCGCGCGGGCCTCGTCGGTCTGGCTGCTGTTGTCCTATCTATTCGCGACGCTCGGCGAACTTTGTTTGTCGCCCGTGGGTCTGTCCATGGTGACCAAACTCGCTCCTCGCCGCTTTGCGTCTCTTTTCATGGGTGTTTGGATGCTCACGAGCTCCGTCGCGCAGTACGCGGGCGGGAGCATCGGCGAGTCATGGGCAAAGATGACACCGGTCGCTTACTTCATGGTGTTTGTCATCTCCAGTATCGTCGGAGCCGTGCTCTTAGGTGTGCTCGCGTGGCCTGCGAAGAAGTTGATGAGAGAAGTCCATTAATCGCCATCGCGTTCCTTAGTACATAAGGTTGGCTTCCTTAGCTCATCCGTGGTGAAGTCCGCGACATGTCCCTCTCGCGCCGCGAGTTTCTGCTCAGCGCATCGGTTGCTGCGTTCCAAGTGTCGTGCTCCGCGATCCCATCCCCGACCTGCTCGCGTGTGCAAACGCCGACATGCCCGGCACCCGAGCCTTTGCCGATCGGGCTGCAATCAGAGCGTTGCGAGCTGTTTGCGTTCGACGAAGTTCATCGTGCAACGCCCACTGTGTATCGACCTGAGTCGGCCGATCAAATCGCCGAGCTGCTCTTGTCTGCCAAAGGTACCACGCGGTCCATCACGTTTCGCGGAGGCGGCCAGTCGCTCGACAGTCAGTCTCTCAACAACGACGTGGTCATCATGATCAACCACGAGAACCTCTCGCGCATCGGCGAACCCGAGCGCGACGCGGACGGTTTCTACATGACCACCGGCGCAGGGGCGTCTTGGGCGAAGGTCCTCGAAAAGCTCGCGCCACTCGGTTTGATGCCGCCCTCCCTGGTGACCGCTGCCAAAGCAACAGTCGGTGGTTCGCTGTCGGCAGATGGAGTCTCACGTGCCTCCCCAGTGGTGGGCAAAGAGGGAAAGCAGATTCGCAGCTTTCGGATGGTGCTCGCCAACGGAGACCAGATCGAATGCAAGCGCGACGATCCGAATC
>JAYVXK010000149.1:0-2492 GCA_043785265.1 Myxococcales bacterium
CCAACACGAAGCAGAAGCTGCAATGGCTGCCGCGCAGAAGCTGATGCTCAAACACAATCTCGAGTCTCGAGGAGGCGGCGGCCGGAGCTACGAGTTTCGACATCTGGGCACACCGAGTGGTCGCGTCTCCGAGCACGAGCGCGTGCTCGCGATGATTCTCGGGAGGCATTTTTTCGTCGAAGTGATTTGGGTGCCCGTGTACCGACCGCTGATCGGCAAGCGCGCAAGCGTGCTCGAGGTGTGCGGCTCGTCGTCGAACGTAGCGATGGCGGAGTATGTTCATGTCTTCCTCTCGCGAACCGCGAGCGATCTCTGGATCGCCCATAAAAAAGCCACGGCAGAGCGATCGAATCGCGACAGAAGGACCTTTCTTGCCGGCGTGATGACGGGCTTCTCGGACAAGCTCGCCACGCAGTCGAGGGTGCATGCATCCGAAGGCCTCGTGTGGATTCAGGACGGCGACTTGCGCGAGTACTACCGGCGTCGTCATCCCTACGTTCGCAACGTGCGCTACGGCGGCAACCCGAAGAACCATGCGTATGCAAAAGGGCGTGAGCAGGGTCAGCGCATCGTGCTCAACAAACCTGTCGGCGGTGCGACCGAGTCTCGCGGTCGACTCTTGAGTCGCTAGGCCCACGTATGATGCACGTATTCGAGACGGCGTTTGGTCCGATCGGGATCGACTTCAGTGACGAGGGCATCAAAGCCATTCGCTTGCTCGCTTCACCCGTTCGATCGACCGTCCGCAAACCACCGCGCTTCGTGGTTCTCGCCGCGCGCGCGATCGAGAAGCACCTGAGCGGCAGTCCGCAAGATCTCTCGAGCATCGTCCTCGACGCACGAAGCTTGCCGGTGTTTCATCGCAAAGTATACGAAGCGTCGCGGAGCCTGAAATCAGGCCAGATCATGACGTATGGACAACTCGCCTCGGCGGCCGGCTCACCCAAGGCGTTCCGCGCGGTCGGTCAGGCGATGGCGAAGAATCCATTTTTGATCGTGGTGCCATGTCATCGTGTCCTCGCGAGCGGCGACAAGGTCGGCGGCTTCTCCGCGCCTGGAGGTGCCGCGACCAAAGAGAAGATGCTCGCGCTCGAAGGAGTGCATCTCGGTCTCGAGCGCCCGCAGTTGCCCTTCGACGCAGACGCCGCGACACGTCACGTCGTCTCTCGGGATCCCATGCTCGCGGCGCTCGTCGCTCGCAAGGGTCCGTATCGCATCGAGCTGTCCCCCTCTCTCTCGTTGTTCGATGCGCTCAGTCGTTCCATCGTCTATCAGCAGCTCTCCGGCAAAGCTGCGGGCACCATTCATGCTCGTTTTCGCATGTTGTTCGACAGCGGCAGACCTAGCGCAGACGGCCTCGCCAAGCTCTCGAAGGGACAACTGCGTGGCGCTGGACTCTCCGAGAACAAAGCGCTCGCGCTACGCGATCTCGCCGAGAGAGTGATCTCGGGTGAATTGCCGACCCTCCGCGAGCTGCGGAACAAGAGCGACGAAGACATCATCGCCACACTCACGCGCGTGCGCGGCATTGGTCGGTGGACGGTGCAGATGCTCTTGATGTTCCGGCTCGGGCGACCCGACGTGCTGCCCGTGGACGACTACGGCGTGCGCAAGGGTTTCCAAAAAATGGTTCGCATGCGAGCGTTGCCCAACGCCGAGCGCATCACCAAACACGCAGAAAAATGGGCTCCTTATCGCAGCGTCGGCAGTTGGTACATGTGGCGCGCGATGGAGGACTGAAGCAGGCCTCGCTGTGCTAAGCCGGTCGCCATGCGAACTCGAATTCTCGGACTCTCCGCTCTCGTTTTTGTTTCGCTCGCGGGCTCTGCTCACGCAGACGAAGGCATGTGGCCTTTCGACATGGTGCCCAAGGCGCAGATCAAAAAGGATCACGGCGTCGACATCACAGACGCGTGGCTCGACCACGTGCGATTGTCGTCGGTGCGAATCTCGTCAGGCGGATCGGGTTCGTTCGTGTCGTCGACTGGGCTCGTGCTCACCAACCACCATGTCGCGAGCGACTGCATCGCCAAGCTCTCGAGCAGTGCTCACAACTACATGGACGAAGGCTATTTGGCTGGCAAAGACGGCGCCGAAGGTCAATGCCCGGACATCGAGATCGATGTGCTGCAAGCCACCGAAGACGCGAGCGACAAGGTCAGAGCCGTACGCAAAGACGGCATGAGCGACGCTGACGCGAACGCCGCGATGAAAGGCGCGATGACGAAACTCGAGCAGGAGTGCCAAGACAAGACGCACCTCCGCTGCGAGATGGTAACGCTCTACGCAGGCGGCAAGTACGTCCTCTACGAGTACAAGCGCTACACCGATGTTCGCCTCGTGTTCGCGCCCGAGGCGTCACTCGCGTTCTTCGGCGGCGACCCGGACAACTTTACCTACCCTCGATTCGACATCGATATGGCTCTGTTTCGCGTGTACGAGGGAGGCAAGCCACTCGCTCCAACACACTTTCTCAAGTGGAGCGAGACCGG
>JAYVXK010000150.1:0-2491 GCA_043785265.1 Myxococcales bacterium
AAGTCTCGACCGTTGACGAGCTCCATCGTGAAAAACCACGTGTCGCGATCGGCGACCAGATCGAACAACGTGACGAGGTTCTTGTGACCGATGTCCGCGAGCGCGCGAAACTCACTTTTGAACCGCAGCAACGAGTTCGTGTCGAGCGTGCGAAGCGTCTTGAGGGCCACGCGCACGTCGCGTTCGGTGTCGAGTACCTCGTACACGACCCCCATGCCGCCCGCGCCCAAACGCCGCAAGATGCTGTAGCGCCTGCTCGGTCGAAAATCATTGCCGTCCGTGACCATGTCGCGATTGCCGAGACTACCGAATCCCCAGCAGCGTGGGGGGATGGCGACACGCAGCCACGCTCGCGCTGGGAGCAGCTAACGCGCTACTGGCACTGGCCAGAGCCCGTGCAGTTGTTGCGAATGCAGGCATAAACGGCCTTGCTCTTGTCGCTCACCGAGCCGGCGTCTCCCGTCAGCAGCTTGGTGCAATCGTGCGCGACACACACCGTGCTGTTTCCTGCGCACGTAGCGATGGGGTCCACGAAGAGATCGCTGCAAGCATTGGCGAGTTCGATCGCGCACTGACTGACGATGCAATCGCCGCATGCGTTTTTTTCGGTCCCGAGAGTCACGCTCTTGCCGTTGCAGCCTGGGTAGGTGACCGCGCAACGACGACAATCGTTGTAGCAAGAGCCCTTGATGCACTGGGTCACGTTGCTCTTGAGAGCGTCGGGATCGGGGCTCGGCGAGATGGCCGCGTCAGCCGCACGCAAGAAGGTGTTGCACTCGTAGCTATTGACCGCGGGATTTTTTGCGCAAGGCAGGATGTAGTCGTCTGCCCACGGCGTGCTGCGTCCTGCGTCGATCGTGCAGACCGCAGCGATCTCCGTCGAGCAGTTGGTGTTCATGCAGCTACCGCAGGTGGATTGCTTCGCGAGGAAGGCAGGGTTGCACGCGGTCGAAGCGTCGACCCCGTTGGGATTGCTCCCACCATCGCTGCCATCGGTGTAGCCGCTCCACTCCCCCAGAGTGATCGCTGTGCACGCCGAAAAACCATAGGCGAACAGCGCGAGCGATGCGCCACCGAACAAGATGCGGAGAGAGCCCGGGCGCATTAAAAATGACCCCCCGCGGAGATGTACCCACCACCCTGAGTCGGCGAAAAACCGAGGTCGGGGACGGACGGCGCCACGGTCTTGGGAAGCGTGAGCGCGACGATGAACGCCACCACTCCCACACCGAGCAGCACGTCACCCGCGATCGCGAACGCCATCGCCGTGGTCTTGCCACTGAGCGACGAACAAACCTTGGTGATCGAATCGCACTTGTCCGTCTGCGCTTTCGACGTCACCAAAAACGAGATGAGATCCGATGCGAGGCCTAAGCCCGCGCCGAGATACGCCGTCGTGAGCAAAGCGCTGCGGGCAGGATTCGGCACTGTTGAAAGTTGCGGGTTGGGCGGAACATAGGTCGTGGTGTCGTGCGGCAGTTGAGCGACCTCTGTGTCGTCGGTGCCTTTGGCTTCGAGTTCGAGCGTGGCCGTGTCGCCGCTATCGCGAAGGTCCACGATCTTGCGCGACTGCGCGACTCCGTCGACGAGCAACGCAACGACGTGTTTGCCTGGATTCATGCGTCGCGGCACCGTTAGTGCGTCTGCACGGACTGGCTCGCCGTCGATAGTCACTTGCCCAGAACCGCGCACGTGCACGATGAGCGACGGAATGTGCAAGTCGAGATCGGACGCGGCCGCGCGACAATCGTCACGAGCTTTGCGCGCCTCCGCGCTCTCTGGTTTTCGCTGGCCCGCCACAGTCACCGACTGGGGCAATCGATCGACATCGAGAAAAGCTGCTTTCGCTTCGACGAGTTGATTCAGCTGCCTGTAGGTCTTGCCGAGCTCCAACCCAATGCGCGGTGTCGGCACGAGCGCATAGGCCGCCTTCAGTTTTTCGACCGCCGCGCGCGCATCGTGTTTGTTGTCGCGTAGATCGAGCGCCTGTTGAAATGCGGTTCGCGCCGTATCGACATCTGCCGCAGACGGCTCGCTCTGAGCGTATGCGATGGAGTGCGCACACAGCGAAAACCCAAGAACCAAGGCAAGAGAGATGCGGCGCAAGTTCAAAAGATATCCGGTTTGGCCGTCGGCGGAGCGGCGACATGAGTTGGCGGAGGCGCGGCGGTGACGGTTGGCACCAACGCGGTCGCGGGAAGTTTGATCGATGCGCTCGGAGTGGCAGACGGAGCCGGCTTGTTGTGAACCACGGCGCCGCCATTTCCAGCCGTGTTTGCAGGATGTGAGAGGGGAGCAACCGGTGAGTCGTTGTTGTCGTCGAGCTGCGTTGGCGAGATCGTGTGAACGGGCGCCACCGACACGGAGTTCGCGGCGCTCGGCCTGCCGTGAGTCACCACGACGATTACGCCCACGAGCGCGCCAGCGGCGACTGCGCATGCTGCGATGACTCCGATAATCCACCCCCGACCGCCACCACCCCTGCCATCGC
>JAYVXK010000151.1:0-2490 GCA_043785265.1 Myxococcales bacterium
CGACGTGCGCGAGGTCACGAACACAGTGAACATCGCCTACGAAACAGCGCCAGCGCGCGATGACATCCTGTTTCAAGCCATGTTCACCTCCGCGGGTGGTTTGGTGGTTGGAGTTGCTGCAGCTGTGAACGTGGTCCTCGCGAGCCCGGCACCAAGTGTTCCAGTGTCTCATTGGACACGGTGGAAGCTCCTGGGCGGAGCGAGTGCGTGGGACCTGACATTTCGCGTGATGGCCGCAGGCAACAGAGCCTGTTGACGTCATCAACTCGAGACACGGCATGAGAGGATCTGTGACATGTACAAATATGTTCTTCAAGATTGTCTTACGATAAGGGGGGCGAGCTACTCCATTCAGAACGAGTCTGACTCGACGGGCTCATTCCAGGAAATCGCCTTCTGGGTAGATGACCCTTCCCACGAGCAGGCTCGAGTTTTGGCGGCAAACGTGTCGTACGACAGACCACCTGCTCTTTTGCACGAGGAGCCATTGCCGTCTGAGGCTGGTGGCGGTTCTGCCGCTGTCGACGTGGGTAGGCCGGGCGATGTCGCCTCAGTCGAACCAGCGGAACCGAGCCTGCTGACCACACCACTAAACCACAAGGCACGAGAGGAGCAGTGACATGTACGGATATGTTCTTCAAGATTGGATTACTGTAAAAGGATCTGGCAACACACCCGCGCTTTTCATTCAAAACGAGTCTGATTGGATGGGCTTCAGCTCATTCCAGGATATCGTCTTCTGGGTAGACTACCGAGAGGCGACCCTTCCCACGAGCGGACTCAAGCTTTTGCTGCAAACGTGTCCTACGAAAGACGATGTGCTCTTTCAGACGATGACCAACTGCAGTCTGACACTGGTCGCTGCGGGGGCGACTCCGATTTCGCCACTGCCATCGGTCATTCTTGTGACCAATCCTGCCGTGCCGCTGTCGACCTGGGTACGCTGGGCGTTGTCGCCTCAGTCGAACCAGACGTGGGATGTCACGTTTCGGATTCTCGCGTCGGCCAATCGGGTGACTACGCAGTAACAGCGTCTGTGCGCATCGCGTCCGCCTGCTCAGGTGGTTCTGCGTTGGTACATCTGTTATTCTTGTCAAGATGCGCCTAACACGACTATTTGCTGCGGCGACGTTGGTCAGCGCACCCATCAGCGTGATCGCGGCGGTATGTGGAGCAGAGAACGCACAACCCGGTCTTGGCCGAGCGAGAGACGCAAGCTTGGATGTATCAACAACCGATGCATCCGCTGACTCGACCGGAAGTGTGGGCGCCAATACCCATTGTCCGAAAGGGATGCTGTTTATCGGCGGGGCTACTCTGACCCTTGGGACTGGGTCCCAAGGTCTTCTCCTCGGCGATGTCCCACTGCATTCGGCAACCATTGGTCCGTATTGCCTGGATGATTTTGAGATGACAAATGCACGATATCGCAAGTGCTTCCAAGCGGGATCTTGTCCGCGGAGGCATGAGCCTTGCGCAACTCACGCGGACCAATTGCCCGTGACTTGCATCGATTGGACGACAGCGAAAGCAGCATGCGAGTTCGAGCGAAAACGTCTTCCGACTCCAGATGAGTGGGAGTTCGCCGCACGTGGCAGCGATGGGCGCATCTTCCCTTGGGGGAACGGTGGCTCGGTCATAGGCCTGAACCTCTCCACGGGCGGAGGCATCGTTTTGGGCGGAACTCACATCGTGGATGTCTCGCCCTTTGGTGTGCACGACCTTGGAGCCAACGTGCTCGAGTGGGTGCAGTCGCAGAACAGCTCGACCACGCAGCCTGTGCGTGGAATTCGGGACGTCACTACCAGTTTGGACGCCGCTATTGGCAGCGCCACGGATTCGTGGGGCGCCAGGTGCGCCGCACAACCTCTGCCCTAGGAGAAACATGAGTTCAAGCAGCGGCGCGAACCCAAATCCGAGGTTGCCAAACCCAAAAGCTTCGAGTTCTCCAAACCCAAAGGGTTCGAGTCCAAACCCAAAGGGTCCAAACCCAAACCCAAAGGGTTTGACCGTGAGCCCATCAGGTTCGAGTCAAAGTCCGACGAGTTCAACGAGCGCAAGTCCCACTACATCAAGCTCGAGTCCGCAACCCCCTAATCCCACTGCGGCTCCGCAAGGCTCGACACTCAACCCGCTAGTTCAAGGGACTTGGGGCACCGTGACGGTGCGGGCCCCGAAGCAGGTCGAGATTGACCGTTTGCTAAACGAATGTAACCAGCGCAGCTCGATGCTTAAGTGGATTCTAAACCATATGGGCGATCCACCACCCGCGCCAACGCTCGCAAAGATTAAACAAGCTATCGTAGCCCTCGATTCCGCTGACCTTGAGTGGACGATGCAATCAGGCGCAGTACCTCTCGGAAAAGTTGGAACTCTGTACGACGATGAAATCAGGCGTCTGCATGAAGTGATCATACTTGGGGAGAACGGTGCACGTGCGCTGGATCGGGTAATGGTAAGCAGGCTCCCACCCGCCCCACAGGGTCCGGT
>JAYVXK010000152.1:0-2490 GCA_043785265.1 Myxococcales bacterium
GATCCGCCGTGGTTCATGCAGCCCCAGCACATGAACCCCGAAGAGGCCGGGCGCGCCTGGGAGATTCTCGGCGCGGAGAACCTGTGCGCGATGCACTGGGGCACCTTCAAGCTGACCGACGAACCGATCGGCGAGCCGCCTGCGCGTTTGCGTGCAGCGTGGGAGCGCGCCGGGCATGCGGCGGACCGCGCATGGATTTTCGACGTTGGCGAGACGCGGATGTTGTCGCGCTGAGTGTCGCCGCTCAACAGAAGCGGTGCACCCAGGGCGATGTCGCGCTACACCTCGTTTCGATGCGTCTCCATCGCTTCTTGGCATTTCTCGCAATCGCCCTATTTGTTGCCTTGGCCGTGCAGTGCGCGTCAACCCCGGCTGCTCCCCTGCCGGATGCTGGTGCAGGTGATGGCGCAGTCGATCTCTGCGATCTCAACGCCTACACCGGCAATGGCAAGACGTGCCCGTATGTGTCGAGTCGCGTCTGCTTCAAGTTGTGCGAAGCAGGCGGGTGTCGCTGCGTCGCGAGTGGCAGCGGCCCGGTGTGGAACTGCGTCACCGACTTCTCGTGTCAGCCCGATTCGTCACCCTTGGACGACAGCAGCACCGACGCAGGCACGGACGCGATCGCTGACGCTCCGTCCGACGGCTGATCACGTACGATCAACTGTTGCGACGATCGACTGGGCCATCGAGCGGCGGTTTTTGCATTTCGCCTAGTCGTGCACTGCGCGCGTGTGGCAACGACCACGAGCCGTCGTCGCTGCCCACCGTCACGACCCATCGCGAGATCGGCGCGAGGGCTGAAAATAGGGCGTCTGCTTCATTGTCTCCACCCTCGAGCGCGACCACATGCACGTGGCGACCCGCTGGGGGAATGAGCACCGCGGTCGAGCACCCGACGGCATGCGTCGCTCCTCGCACGAGTTCTCCGGCGTAAGCGACCGTGGACTCGTAGCGCTCTGCGTCTGCCATTTCGTCTTTGCTCAATCTGCCACGAGGAACGAGGTGTTCGATCAGAGCGAGCGAACCATGCAGATGCTCCATGAACGCCTGCGCTCGATGCAAACCAAACACGAACGCAACACGCGGACTCAGGCAACCACGTTGGTCGAATGGCACGATGTCTTTCGTCAGGGCTCGCGCGGACTCTTCCAAGTCTGCCTTGTCACTCACCACAGCCACTCCCATCCCCGCACCGTGCCCACGCACGATCACGCCTGTTTTTGCGGCGCGGCGTACATCGGCAATCGTCTCGTCGCGCCCGTAGATGTGAATCTCTCCCCGCGTCGGGACCAACGATTCGGCGAGTCGAACGCTCGGATGATCGATCGCGTGAACAAGAGCAGCCGCAAAATGCGGATCGCGTGATGACGGACGCACTGTGACGTCGGGTGCCGCGGCACATGCGATCGCAATGGCTCGTAGGGCGCCGACGAATACATTCGCCGAGAGCACGACATGCACCGACTCTGCGCGCGGTGTGGTCTCGATGAGGCGATGGAGATCGCCCGCAGTAGGTGTCAGTTCGAGATGGTCTGTGAGCGCGAGGCGAACGCCTTCGGCGGAGAGACCAGTCGACGCGATCAGATTGGCCAGCAGATTGCCGGGCTGGCGTGAGACTTCGCGCGCCGCCTCGATCACACGAACGACACGCTCCGTCTTCACGCGGCCCCGAGCATCTCGTCGATCCCAATCGAGCACCCTCGGGGAGGCGCGCCTGGCGATCGACCGAGCAATTCGAAACCGCCTGGGATGCGACGTACGCGGTCGGCAGTTTGTACGGCAAACGCGCTCTCCACATTGAGCAAGTCCTCGATGCGAGCGATGCCGACTTCGCCATCGCGCACGGGTTCGAGTGTCTCAGGGTCGACGGGGATGACGCGCGCCCAAGGAGGTTCGACGTGCACGCCGCGAGGCTTGCCGTGCAGCGTTGCCTCGTAAAATTGGCTCGAAAGCTCGGTCATTCCGTATTCGCTGACCACGTGCGTCTCGTCGATGCCAAACGCAATCGCGACATCCTGCGCGAGTCGTGCACCGTCGACCTCTCTCGACTTGCCTTTGAAGCCGCCTGTTTGCATGACGCGACTGTTGCGTGGCAGAGGAAACGTCGCGTCGCTGATGGCGTCCAAAAAATGCACGAGCGCGAACGACGTCGCCAAGAGCAGGACAGGCGTCCGCTCCAACAAGAGGCGAGACACGCGCTCATCGAGTCGCGCCAGATCGAGGGTGCCCGCTTCGATGTAATAGGTGTCGCTGGGGCTGGACGGAGCGCCGATCTCCCTCGAAAATAGGTCGATCATGTGAGTGAGTGACGAGTCACTGGCCTCGAGCGGCGAAGGACCGAGAACGAGTACAGCGGGGCGTACGTCGAGATCGGAGGCGAGGGCCCATCTGCCAAACGCGAGCGCGCCCGCGTCGTAGCTGGCGGTCGTGCGCATCTCGTGGGTACCGCGCGTGCCGATGCTGGTGCCGCTCGTTCGAAACGTGACGCGC
>JAYVXK010000153.1:0-8261 GCA_043785265.1 Myxococcales bacterium
TACACGGTGGTCGCGGTCGGCATCGGCATTCAAGAGGTCGACATCGCGCTCGTCGCAACCAGCCAATTTCCAGGCGTTCAAGGGGTATTGGCGCGCGATGCGGGCGGAGGCTCGCAAGCGTCGATGGGCGGCAAAGGCAATTGCTATCGTCTGCCCATTCCCGTCAGCGTGTCTGCGAAGTACGTGGTCAAAGCCACGCACGGATCAGGTCTGGCTGCCGCGGCGCTGTATACGAAATAGATTCAAAGCGTCCGCGACAGGACCTCGTCGACAGTCGTGCCGACCACGAGCATCGCGCGCACGTGCGGTTGCATGAGGCCTTCGCGCACCATGTGATCGACCTGGGCGATCAGCGAATCGTAGAAGCCTTCGAGATTGAGCAGCGCGCACTTCTTTTGGTGCAGACCAATTTGCGCCCAGGTCCACACCTCGAAAATTTCTTCCATGGTGCCTGCGCCACCGGGCAGCGCAACGAACGCGTCGGCGAGCGAAGCCATGAGTGCCTTGCGCTCGTGCATGTTCGCGACGATGTGCAGCTCCGTCAGTCGTTGATGCGCCAGTTCGCGTTCTTGCAGCGAATGAGGAATGACACCGATCACATGGCCGCCGGCTTCGAGGCACGCGTCTGCGAGCGCGCCCATCGTGCCGACATGCGCGCCGCCATAAACCAGGTCGACCTTCATCGCAGCCAATTTCCGCCCGATTTCGCGTGCGGTTTGCATGTATATCGGTCGGTGACCTGGCGCCGAACCGCAATAGACCGCGACTCTCATCGACCATCCCATCTGCGATTGGGCCCGACGTCTGCGTGGGCGAACCAATCGTCTTTCTTCATGTAAGTTCCAACTCCGCCTTGCCAACCGAGTCCGCGAATCGCCTTTTCGATTTCCAACGGCGAGATGGCTTCGCCGTCGGAGTTCGAGTCGGCGCCCCCATCCACGCTTGCCGTGTTGGGAGCTGGGATGATGCGAAAGTCCACGGCGTTCCCGAGAGAATGCTGGCTGTGTGACGCCACGTGGTGCCCCTTCTTGCGGAGCATTTCGTTGAGTTTGAGACTGCGATACCCGCTGACCAATTCGATGCGCGCACCCAAGTGCTGAGCGGCCAATTGGCGAAGCAGCTCGAGCAGCCGCGGATCGAGAGAGGTCCGCTGGCCGGTCGCGCGGTCGGCGAGCATGCCGTCGAACCGCGCTTGCGTCGGCTCATGCGCAGTCAAAATCACTCGCTCCCCCGTATGCGTCTGCGAGAGTGTCGCCAAGACAGGCGGAGGACCCTCAGTTTCAGGCGGGAGAGCAGACTTTTTCTCCCCTAGACCTCGAGTGTGGAATGTTCGCGGATCGGCTGAAATGAAGCTCGGAACGCTCGCGAATGCGATCGTCGCCGCGAGCCCGAGGACGCCGGAGTGGAACAGCGCGAGCATTCGCACCTGTCGATCATGCACGAGTTCGTGGCTCGATGGGAGCGTAAGCTCATCTGGAGGATGAAGAGCGCCCTTGACGCGCGCGCGCCATCGGTTGAGCCTAGTGGAGCATTTCGCAAATGACGCTAATCATTAACAAGACCGATTTGCGGACTGCTCCGCTAGTAAATCCGCGGGAGCGGATTTTGGGGTTCGGGGCAGAGCCCCGAGTAAGCCGTCTAGTGGGCCGTTTTTCGCTGCGAAGCGGCGAACCGCGAATGATTCGCGGGTCTTCTGAAACGGACCACTAGTGCGGATGACTGCGCACGACGACGCACAGCTGATCGCCCGCATCGTGGGCGGAGACATGGGCGCGGTCGGCGAACTCTACGACAAGTACAACTCGACCCTCTTCCCCCTCGCGCTCCGCATCGTTCGTGAGCGCGCAGAAGCCGAAGACGTCGTGCACGATGCGCTTTTGATGGTGCGTGAGCGCGCGGCTCAATACACGCCGGATCGCGGTTCGGTGGCGGCTTGGCTCATCACGCTCGTGCGCAATTTGAGCATCGATCGCACACGCCGTCGAACGCGTCGCGGCGCACTCGCGCGCAACGAAGCGAAGTCCGCCGAGCGCGCAGACACACAGACGCCAGAAATTCAGGCGAGCGACGAAGCGGACCGGGTGAGAGTTCGCAATGCGCTCTCCAAACTCCCCGAGGCGCAGCGGCAGACACTGCTCATCGCGTTCTTCGAAGGCAAAAGCTATCCCGAGATCGCCGAGAGCGAGGGCGTTCCGCTTGGCACCATCAAGTCACGCGCTGCCCGCGCCATCGCCGCGCTTCGTGACGCGCTCGCCGCCGAAGGTTTCGACAAGGAGAACAGGTGAATTCGAAAAAATCAGAGGGACCCGTTTCGTCGCGGAAAAAGGCTGGTCCCGCGCTCTATCAGTTCACGGTGATTCCTGACGATGTGCGCGCGGTGGTTGCGATTGTTCATGGCTACGCGGATCACGCCAAGCGCTACGCGCATGTTCAAGATGCATTCGCCGACAGAGGCATCGGTTCAGTCGCCATCGACTTGCGTGGTCATGGTCGCGCTCTTGGCACGCGCGGCTACTGCGACCGCTTCGACGAGTTCGTCGACGACGTGAGCGAACTCACCGCGATCGTCGAAACCACATTTGCTGGCACGCCCGCTTTCTTGCTCGGCCACAGCTTTGGCGGGCTCATCGCGTCGACAGTCGCGATCGCAAATCTGGCTCCGTACAAGGGTTTGCTGTTGAGCGATCCCTATTTCAAGCTCGCGCTCGAGGTCAGTAGCGTCAAAGTGTTGGCGGGAAAGATCGCTTCGCGCATTGCTCCTCGGTTTGGCATTCCCTCTGGACTAGGTGGCAGCGCACTTACACACGACGCAAAAATCGCGAAGGCGTATGACGAGGACCCGCTGGTCTTCAAGAAGGCGACGGCGCGGTGGTTTACGGAGACCACCAAAGCGCAGGCTGCGGCGCTCGCAGGCGCATCACGCGTGTCGCTGCCTTTGTACCTGGCGCTCGGCACGGCCGATCCGGTCGTGAGTCCCGATGGTGGGCGCGCGTTCTACGCGGCCGCTGGGTCGAAAGACAAAACCAAACGAGAGTACGAGGGTCTGCTCCACGAAATTTTGAACGAGCCCGAGTGGCCGGAGATCGCAGGCGCGATGGCCGACTGGGTCCTCTCACACGCGTGATCGACAAAACGCAAATGGCCCAGAAAAACCAGGCCATTCGCGTTGAATGCGGACGTCTTGCTTAGAGACAGAGACCGATCGAGGTGCCAACGGTCTTGACCGCTGTACACGTGCCAGTGGTGCAGTCGCCTTGCTTGGTGCAGACGACATACTGGTTGTCGACGAACTTGCCGGCGTCGACAGTGCCCGTGCAAACTTGTGCGGTCGTGCAGCGCGAGTTGTTGAAGCCTTTGGTCTTTTGATAGGGCAGACACTTGGGGTCGGGGCCAACTGGGCCAGCCGTGAGGCAGCAAACCGGCGCCCCAGCGTCAGCACACTCTTCGGGAGCGGAGCATGCCCAAGGAGAACTGTTTGTGGGGCACGCGCTGGGGTCGGCTTGGCAGGTCGATGGACCCGCGTCGACACCCGAGAGGCAGCAGACTTCGCTGCCGACCTTGCAATAGGCCGTCACGCCGCCGTCGGGATCTTTGCTGTACGGACAGTAGAGACCTTTGCTGCTCGGCGGGAAGAGCTTGGGCGGATTCGCGCACGCGCCAGAATCGTCGAGGGGGCTCGTGTCGGGTGGGTTGTTGTTGGTGTCGGATGTGCCGGTGTCTTTCACCGAGCCGTCGGGGCCAGGCACCACGTTGTTGACGGGGTCACTGCTGCACGCTGCAATTCCAAATGCGGCGCTCGCGACAACTGAACCACCAAAGAAAATCCAAGCGATCGTCTTGTTTCTCATGACAGACCTTTCGTACTTCTAGATGAGAGCAAACGACGACGATGCCGCGCAGGCCCGCACCAAACTTTTCGCGGGCGTAATCAGCCACGAGATTGCACTCTCGTCAACTGCCGAGTCGTGTCAATTGGGCAAAAAATGGGGGTCTGGTGAGTTCGCGATCCACCTGGGAACCGTCGGCAGCGAGACTTTTCCGTCAGCGTTTGCGTAGCTTTGCGAACAAGAGCGAGAGCGGCGCGTCCTCGAACACGGGCTGCACGCCTCGCGTCTCGCGACGCTTCTCTTCCCAGCGCACGACCGCCAAGCCCACGAATGTCGAGAAACACGCGAGCGTGATGCCCGCGAAGATGTCGATGAGATAGTGCCAGCGCAAGAACATCGTCGCGCCGATGATCTGAGTCACGCAGAACGCCATTACGGGCCACGTGTACTTGAACGGAAGATGCTTGCGATGCACGAACGCGAACAGCGCGAAGAAGAGCGGAGCGCCCGTGTGCAAACTCGGAAAGATGTCCTTTTCAGCGCTGCCTGCGCGCACTGTCTCGACGACGAGATTCCAGAATGTGCCGCCGACGAGTTCGTGATTGAACTTGAGCTCATGATACGGACCCCAACCGGGCACGACGAGGTAAAGGGTGTGCGAGACCGCGAACTGGGTGAAAATGCCGAGCGAGAAATGCCGCAGCAAAATGCCGTCTTTTGCGCCCAAGAGAAACGGCATGGTGTGCAAAATCAGGATGAAAAAATACCCGAAGTAGAAGAACGCGAACCACTCGGTCGTCATGGGCGTGACGTACTGATCCCACGCGATGCTCGGCTCGTAATGAAACACGCTCATGTCGAACGCATAGATTTGCGCGTCGAGAGTGCGCGTCGTCACGGCGGGCAAAATCGTCCGCATCTGAAAGTACGACATCAAAATCGGGATGAACAACGTCAACCGGTACAAGAGCGACGACACCAGGCCCGTCCCCAAGATCTCGCCGCGGGTGAGCAAAAACCCCACGCAGAGCATCACGAAGTCGAAGAGCACCAATCGAAACGCGCCGTCGCGGTTCGGCCCATTGCCAATAGAGAGCGCGAAAAATAGCCCCAGGAAATAGATCGTGAGCAGCCAGTCTTGCGCCGCAAAATTCCTGAACACACGTCGCGGGAGAGATTGCGACATGTCACGTTCGGCGATTCGATCGTAGGTGGGCTGCATCATGGCTTGTGGTGGTCGCCCATGCACATCTGCGACCAAGAACGACGGACCCCCCGTGTGGGGCACGACCCACTCTCCAAAGAGAGCGGAGAGACATTTGACCCGCTTTCGTCACTCGTCAATCGTGCTCTTGTGACAATCGTAGTGTGAACCGCCGTGCGCACTGCGCATGGCTGCGCACGCGGCAATGAGCGTCGATGCAGCAAGAGAGCTCATTCGCTGTCACGCACGGGCCGAACATGGATCAGTTGGGCGCGTTGCGACAGTTTTGCCTGACACGCGAGCCGCATCTTGGGAGGCTTGTTGCCGAACGCATCGAGCACATCGAGCTCTTCGTCTTTGGGCGGGTCGAGCTGATCGGCGCCTGTTTCGACGACGATACGACACGTTCCGCAGCTTGCGCTCCTGCACGAGAAAGGTACCGGCGACCTCGATTGATCGCACAGGTCGACGAGCGCTTCGCCTGGGCCAGCTTCCACGCGAACAGCTTCGGTTCCGGTTTCGGTGAGAAAGACGACGGTCGCCACGGGGGCCGAACTACCTCTAACGGCGCTGAAAGTACAGCGCATGCTCACGCCGGGGTGCCTGCGCGAAGGCTCGCTGATCATGAAAGTGCGGACGCTCCTGCGACGCGCGCGCTCTTGGTCGCAAGCCCGCTTCCACCGCGGCGCCTGCCGCGAGTCGTTCTGCGCGCAACGCGTGACCATTTGCCTCCGAGTCTGCGAGCAACAAAACGATCGCGCCTTGCGGTTTGACGACCCTCGCTGCCGCGCGAAAAAAAAGCGTGAGCTCGTCGATCCAGGTGTCTTCTGCCTCTTGGCCCTCGAGCCCACTGTACTTTCGTCGCGGTCCCATCTCGCGCGCGGCGAGGTCCGTCGACGCCAAATTCAGCCACCGCAAGCGCATCGCATGATGAGTCAAGTAATCGTACGTGGCTGCATAAGGAGGCGACGTCACGATGGCGTCTGCGCTGTCGGGCTCCAATGTCGACAGCTTGGCTGCGTCGTCTTCACGCGCACGCGCGCGCGGCCTAGGTGTTGGCAGCAAAGCCTCGAACGCGGCGCTCCGCCTCGAGAGCTCTTCTGCTTTGCGCAAAAAGAGCTTGCCCGTGTATCCAGCTGCGATCCGCTTTTGCTCTGTGCGCATCGCCGTGTCCGATCGGCGTCGAGACACTTTCACCAAGATCGCCGACAGCACGAGCATCAGATCAGCGCGCACGTTCGCATCGGTGTGGGACATGGCTGCCGCCCGCAGACTGTCCAATTCGAGCAGCACGTGCGGATCGAACATCGCAAAGTCTTCGGGATCGTAGCGACGCGTCGCTCCCGCCTTGTTTTTTCGGCGCTCGTCAGCATGAGCGCGAACGTGTCCGGCAGCTGAAATGAGCCTCTCACGGGCTTCCTGCGAGCGCGGCGCGGTCTTGCAACGCGCGAGTCTCACGGCCAATGGATTGAGATCGGTTCCAATCGCGTCACGTGACGCCAGCATCGCCTCGACGAGCACCGTTCCCGATCCACAAAAGGGATCGAGTACGACGCCGCGCTCTTCGGTGAATGCTTGCACGAGGCGAGACGCCGTCACCGGATGCATGCGTGCCGGATAAGCGTGAAACCCGTGAACGTGTGCTCGATCGATCTCGTCATCGTCGCGCTCGCTCGGGTCGTCAGGCAGTTTGTGCTTCTCGGGCCCCTCGGCGCCGGCCACATCGAGAGCGTGCGCAAGCGCGCGAGCGGGTCCTTCGTCGCCTTCTGAATCGACCGCTCCACCCACGTGCGACAGCGATCGCTTGATGCCTTGTTTGTGCGGCCGAAGTGTCATGACTCGGCTTGTTTCTTGGCCGATTTCTCTTCCGGCTCTTCTTCGATCGGCGCCACGTCAGGGTTCTCGGCGCGGTACACGAGGTCTGCGTCGTTGCCGATGTCGACTCGGGTGCGGCCTTGCGCCGAGAGCGTGCTGAGCGCCACTTCCACTTCTGCTTCTGTCACGCCGAGTGTCTTTGCGATGCTCTTGGCTGTCGCGTTCGTGGTGCCTGCCTCGAGCAACGCGCCGATGGCATGTTCCCACGCTCGATCGACGTCAGCGCGAGCCCTCAGTCTCGCGCTCCGTGCGCTGCGCGAAAAGGTCGCAGACACGATGGCCATGAGCACTCCCGCAAGCACGAGTCCACCACCCACCAGCACGCTGCCAAAGCCCACGACGATCGCCGCCACCAGCGCCATCGCAGCGCCGAACCCCAATGCCCAGGACGCGACCCGCCAACCAGATGCGGATCGCCTTGATTTTGCGGCATCTCGTAAGGCGGCGTTCCCGTCTTCTCCGATTTTCACTTTGGCGGGTACACGCGGACCGCCGCACACGCCACACACCCAACGAAGGTCGTCATCCTTGTCGACGCGCGCGAGAGCGCCGCAATGAGGGCAGCGATTCTCCTCGCCGTAGAGCGAGCCGAAGTCTTTCTCGGGGCTGAGCGTTGCGCCCATGCCACCGTGAATAGCACGAGCCAACCGGTCCCCGTCCCCGTTCCCGTTCCGTTCCCGTTCCCGCCCCAGCCTCAACATTCGGGTCTTGTGGTGTAAGGTGCACGCTTGCTGTGCCGTTGGTAACCGAGGGAGATCCCATGCAGTGCAAAGCTTGGTTCGTGCTTGCCTTGATGCTTTCGAGTTGCGCAGCAGAGAGCGCGAAGACGACCAGCGTGCCGTCGAGTAACGATGTGGCTCCGAGCAACGCCGGAGCGGGTGTGCCCACGAGCGAAAAGGCCCCCGCCGCGCAAGCACGCGGAGATCTGGCGCGCGCACAAAACGAGGTAGAAACAGCCCTCGGCGTAGGCACGCCCGATTGCGCGTCTGCGTGTCGTGCGCTCGCATCTCTCGAACGCGCCACCGACCACTTGTGCGAACTCTCAGACCCGAGCGAGTGCAAAGAGGCCAAAGATCGGGTCGTCAAAGCACGCGACCGCGTCACCAAAGCATGCGGCGGGTGCCGCTAACGTCTTAGGGCTTGATGATCGTCGTGCCCGCTGGCGGCGTGAACTGGAATTGGGTCGTCGGCACGGTCAGGTTGACCTGTGGGCTCGTGAAGTCGAAGCGATTGCGGTTGCCCTGTCCGTCGAGGATGAGCACGCGCATCACTTGCGAGGTCTGCTTGTCGACGTAAAAAAGTACCTTCGTGTACGCAGGCGTCGGTTGCAGCGGATCGCCGATCAGCACCCAACC
>JAYVXK010000154.1:0-2479 GCA_043785265.1 Myxococcales bacterium
GCCCCACTTGTAGAGGCCAGGTGCGAGAGTCTTCCCGCCGATGAGTCCGCCGCCCAGGTCTAGGAAGCCTGGTGTCGGTCGACCCGCAGCGTCCGTGTATGCGGTGAGCATGTCGCTCACTGCAGTGGTGAGATTGAGCGGAGTCGGAGGATCATTGTCCGCCGCGAAGAGACTGCCATTGACTTGCGGTGACGTAAACTTCGTGCCGGCTTTGGTCAGATCAAAACCTGTGATGTAGCTGGCTGCAGCTGGGCTCAGTCCAACATCGCCTGTGACCGCCGAGGTCGGCACTGTGGAGATCGCCGACTTCGCGAGGATGACGTAGTTGCCAGCAGTTCCGAGAGCCACCGGTGACGGACCCACTGCTGCAACAGAATCTGTCGTGAAGCTCCACGAGAAGTTGGCTGCCAACGACTTGCCGCCCACGTCTTTGATGGATGTGTTGAGCGTCACCGTGTACTTCGTGTTGAGCGCAAGGGGGCTGGCTGGCGCAAAAAAGGCCGTTTTGTTCGCGTAGCTCACCGCGCCGGGAACGGCGACAGAGCCTTGCTGAACGATGAAGTTTGCGCCGATGATGCTCGTCGGGTCCATCGCGTGGTTGAACGTCGCGCTGATGACTGCGTTGGTGGATTCACCGATCGCCGCATCGAGCGGAGAGTTGGAGACGACCTTCGGTGCCTCGGCAACCGCACCGTCGACTGCGCTGTCGATGACCGATGTGTCATAGCGCGGTCCATCAGAGGGACCTGCATCGCCTTTGACCACAGCGTCGTCGCCTGAGCAGCCAAGCGGAAGTGCGAGCGGGAGAAACAGTGCGAGCCGCGTCGTGTAGCGAATTAAGGTAGTTGAACGAAGCATGGGGGAAACCTCCTGAAGCATGGTGAGTCGCAGCGCGCTGGGAACTCCCAGCGCGCCGAATGGCGAGCCCCCGTGAGGGGGCCGTCGAGTTGCAAGTTGCGTTGCCGCTACTTGGTGGGCGGCGTCGACTTCGTCTCTTCGGTGTGATTGACGTTCTTGGTGCCGTCTGCCGATGTCGACTGACTATCTGTGCTCTTGCTCTCCGAGGTAGAGCCGTTCGCGTTGGTGGTGCTGTCGGTGTTGGTGACAGTCTTCGCTTCCTCAGGTGGTGAGCATGCGAGTGCGAGTGCGAGTGACGACGTAACCGCAACGCAGCCGAAAATCTTTGCAATGGACATGGGTCGAGTTCTCCTTGAACACTCGGCCATCATCGCAACGAGCATGCCGCTGCAGATTCCTGTTTCCTCGGTGTTTTAGGGGTCCAGCCCTCGCGCTTACGCCTCACGTAGCGATGACTGTGGCGTATTGGTAAGCGGCCAACGCGCAGCTCAACCAGCTTTTCCGTCGACGCGCGCACTCAGGAAGATCGGAAGGTAGACGACCAGAAATAGAACGAAGGCGACAGTCCACAAGACGCCAGCCACCGAGAGGGCCGTAAGGTAGACACTGGGCGCGAAGAGCGGGACGAGCACGCGGGTTACCGCCGCGGCATTCACCGCTGCAAACGACCACGCGATCGCCGAGGGCACCACGAGTGGACGTCCCGTGTGACCCAGTGCAACTCGCGCCATCATGCCCAGTGTGATCGAGCCGGCTCCGCCGACAGTGAGCGCATGGGTCGAGAGCGAGAGGGCGACGGCGCTGTCAAAGCCAGCGAGCGCGCGGAGTAGAAGTCCCAGCGTCAACCACCCATAGCCAGCGTGCAGGATCCACAAGAGCGGCTCGCGAAACGAATGCCGTACGCCCCAGTGAACCGCTCGGACCGCAGCGACTGATCCGACGATCCCAGACGCAACAGAGGCGAGCGCGGTGTGTGGGAAGAAGACATCGACTCCAGTGAGCGCGACCATCGAGAGTAAGGTCACGACGTCGAGCGCCGGAATGGAACGGATGGTTTTTACGCCTGTTGCATTGCGAGCAAACATCGGAAAGACGCGCCCTGCCATCATCAAGATCATCAACATGACGAGATCGATCGCAACGGCGCTGGCGTGATGCGCCGAGCCCACCAACACTCCCAAGCCGTCGAGGTGCATCACGAGATCTGCGCCGAAGAGCGCGACCAGCATCGCGACCATGAGAAGGTGCCGATAGTTCTTCGTTGCGATGAGCGGGCGCGCCAGAACGATGACGAGCATGGGCAGAAACGCGAGATCGACGATCGCAGGCACGCCGCGAGGGAGCCCGCCCGCAAAGACCATCGCGACGCGACCAAGGAGCCAGAGCGCAGACAGAGCGAGCAGCGGCGCGCCGACCAGAGTTTCGCGCTGGGTCCAGTTGCCAACTGCAGTCAGAAGAAAGCCTGCGATGACCGCAGTCAGAAAGCCGAAGATCATCTCGTGCGCATGCCAGCTCGTCGGGTCGAGATACGCCGTCGGCCGCAGCACGCCGTGGATGATCAGCAGCCAGAGCGGCACGATTGCGATCGCAAATGCGGCAGCGAGCAAGAAAAATGGTCGGA
>JAYVXK010000155.1:0-8233 GCA_043785265.1 Myxococcales bacterium
AAGGATGACGTCTTTCTTGGGAGGGAGCGGCTGCCCCATGAAGCACTAGATAGCGTATTACGCTCATCTTCGCATGTCGATCGTCACGCGCCTCCAGACCCGGCCTCTGCCGCGGCTCGTCCCTGACGACGTGTTCGACGCCTTCGCGTGGCATCCGACCGATTGGATCGAGTGGCGCCGACCGGATGCACAGAGGTTCGACGCGAGCACACCGATCGATGGTTCTGATCCTGCGCGCATGGTGTTTGTGTTTCATGCGCTCTGCACATTTTTGCCGCAAGAACTGGCGCGTCTGCACGCGTTTGGTTTGCATCTCGAAGACGAACTCGCGCTCGCTCCTTATGCGATCGACGACGCCACGGACGAGTTGTTCGCGCGTCGCGTTTCGCCTCGCTCGCTGTTGTGGCTCGCAGCAGACAATCTCAACGCGCTCTTTTGGGGACTCCACGATTGGGCGCATTTTCATTCGCATGGTTCGTTCGACCAACGCGCGTGGACCGAGCTGCAATGTGATGTTTCGGCGTACGTGTGGCTCAAAGACAACCGCGACGCGATCGGCCTCGACGACACCACGCTCGATCGCGCACGCAGCGAGATTGTGGCTCTGATCGCGTCCCGTTTCGAACCAACCGAGCCGCCTCTACCGCGAGACATCTTGTCGCGAATCGACTCCCTCTAAGATTCGCATGGGCGCGCGGGTCGGCTCGTGGCAAGCTCGCATGGATGCTTAGAGGCTTTGCTTTGGGAACGACTCTCGCCCTCGCGATGTTCACGGCCTGCGGTGGCGCGGTCGATCGCTCGCAGGACGACACGTCAGACGGCGGCGATGGCGGCAAGGGCCGTAACCCCGGCGACGATGGTGGCTCCACTTATGTGGACCCTCATTGCCCAGACGCTGGCCCTCCCAACACCGTCCATCAGTGCGACGTGATGGATCCCATCGCGAGCTGTAAGGGCAAAGGCGGTTGCTACCCCGTCGCCATCCCGCCAGAGACCAAGTGCGGCGCAGAGACCTACGGCACCATGTGTCTCACCGCAGGCACCGGCACTCAAGGCGTTGCATGCGGCGGCAAGTCCAACTGCGCGCCAGGTTATGTGTGTTTGATCACAGGCGGCGACACGCAGTGCTCCAAGCTTTGCGATCTCAAAGTCAAACAATCATGTCCGCAGGGCTACGTGTGCGGACCCATCGACGTGCCTGGATTTGCAGCCTGTTTGTGATCGGATGAAACTCGCCTTCTTCGTGCGTTCAGGCTTCGCCTCCGCTTTCGTCGCGGCCATCGCAGTGGTCCTCGCCCAGGGTTGCGGTGCACGCACGGGCCTCCACGGGTGCGCTGACGACTCTCAGTGTGTCGACCATCGCGACCTCTGCACGCAGTACCAATGCATCGACGAGAAGTGCCAAGTCGCTTCGCACACCATCTGCGATGACGGCGATCCGTGCACCGACGACTCGTGCAGCAAAAAAGAAGGCACCTGTGTGTTTACGCATCAGACCTTCGACCTCGACAAGGACCGTCACTACGCCCCCAAAGAAGGCTTCGATCCCGGCGCGCCAGGCTCGTGCGGTGACGACTGCGACGACACGGATCCGAATGCCTATCCAGGCAACAAAGAGATCTGCGACGGCGTCGACAACGACTGCGACGGCATCATCGACAACGGCGCAACCTACACACCTGCCGCGTTCGGGACAGAGCAACAAGTCTCTGAACTGGACGTGGACTACGCAGAGCCCGAGCACATCACTCGCGGTGGGAAGATCCTCCTCGCGGGATATTCGGCGTCACGCGGCGGCCAGTTCTCTCCCGAGATGAGACTTCTCGACTCCACGAGCAAGCCGACCACCCTTCCCATGCACCTGACCAAGACAGACGCGGCCGGCTCGAATGCGTCCGCAGTCTGGACGGGCGATCGATGGGGCGTCGTGTGGAGCGATCGCCGCGACGGCAACTTCGAAATCTACTTCGCCACACTCGACTCTCAAGGCAACAAGCTCGCACCGGGCGACGAACGCATCACTGTTTCGCCTGGTTTTTCGCTGTATCCGCGCATCGCGTGGACTGGTCGCGAGTTCGTGTTCGTCTGGCAAGAAGAGGTCGGCAATGTGCAGTTCACCATTCAAGGTCAACGCGTCGCGCTCGACGGCACCTTGGATGGAGACATCGTCAGTCTCACCCCAGGCTCCAACTCTGATCAGGGTCCTTCGATCGCTGCAGGTCGCAAGGACCTCGCCATCACCTGGGTGCGCGGAGACACGTCCGACCATCGCGTGCTCTTCCAGTCATTGCGTTTCGACATGAAACCCAAGAGCGCTCCGCTCAATGTCACCCAAGGGAGTGCCCAGGGTATCGACCCCAGTGTGGCGTTCAATCGAACCGGTTATGTGGTCGCCTTCGAGGACCCTCGCGCAAGCAAACGCGCAGTCTATGCAGCGGTCGCTTCCGGCGACGGGTCGCTCGTCATTGCCCCCATGTCGATCGGGTTGCCTGGCGCAGACCAACGTGATGTGGCGTTGCTCCCACTCGGGGATCGGGTGGTGTTCGTCTATGCAGACGACCGAGACCACAACCAGGGGTACGAGTTGTATGAGCGAACCCTCTGGGCAGATTTGAGTTCGTTGAGTGCGCCCGCGCGGGTGACCAGTGCCATTGGAGATAGCATCGGGGCACATGTGGCGTTTGCTTCGACTGGGTCGGTTGTTGTTTTGTTTCGCGATGATCGCGGGAGTTCGCCTGTCGTGTTGGCTACTTCACTAGCGTGTCATATGCCTTGATTTGCCGGGCGCCGGCCGTGCGATGATTTTTTGAAGTTGCTGCGCAAGGCTAGAGAGGGGCACCTGCAACTGGGAGGTAGTGGCACGGCGGCGGACGAGCACCACCCTTGCTCGTGGGTGAAGAGGGGCACCTGCAACTGGGCGGTAGTGGCACGGTGGCGGACGAGCACCACCCTTGCTCGTGCCCGATGGAGCTGGGCGGGGGCGGGAGTGTGGCTGCTTTCGGTGGCTGGGGTGAGTGGGTATCCATCGGTCCCGATCAAGGGCGGCGCACGCTCCGCCACCGGTCCGGGTGGGAGTTGCAGGGTTGGCGGGGTGGGAAGGGAGAAGAGTGTCATCCAGGGCGGCGCACGCTCCGCCACCGGTCCGGGTGGGAGTTGCAGGTGGCGGGGTGGGAACAAAGCAGAGAAGAAGAGAGCGAAGAGTGTCATCCTGAGCGGAGCGAAGGAGCCCCCGAGAAGAGAGCGGAGAGTGTCATCCAGGGCGGCGCACGCTCCGCCACCGGTCGTGGTGGGGGTTGCAGGTTGGCGGGGTGGGGAGAGCAACCAATGAGGTGGACGGGGCTGACTTTGGGGGAGTGGGAAGGGGCTAAAGCGGGTAGTCTCGCGGGTGCAACTGAAGGGACGACGACATGCGGCATACGATGATGCGGTACGAGTTGACGTTGACGAGCATGTTTCGGCGGGCGGCGGAGTTGTATGCCACGACCGAGATTGTGAGTCGCAAGGCCGACAAATCGGTTGAGCGGATGACGTTTGCGGACTTTGACCGGCGGACTCGGATGTTGGCGTCGGCGCTACGGAAGGCTGGGGCGGACAAGGGGGATCGCGTTGCGACCTTCATGTGGAATCATCATGTCCATCTCGAGGCGTACTTTGGAGTGCCGATTGCGGGGCTGGTGCTTCACACGTTGAACCTGCGATTGCACCCAGACGAGGTGGCGTTCATTGCGGTGCACGCGGGCGATCGGTTTGTGATCGTGGACGATGTGCTCTGGCCGTTGTTCGACAAGGTGCTCGCGAAGGCTAAATTCGAGCACATCATCGTGGTGCGGTCGACCGACGCGCCGCTCCCTGCAGGGACGATCGACTACGAAGACTTCCTGCGGAGCGGGGACGCGGGCGATCCACTTCCTGAGTTGAGCGAGGAAGATCCGATGGCGCTCTGTTACACGAGCGGCACGACAGGCAAACCCAAGGGTGTCTGTTATTCGCATCGCTCGGTCGCGTTGCACTCTCTTGGCGCAGCGCTCGCAGACACACTGGGTCTGTCGCGGAGAGACTGTGTGCTGCCAGTCGTTCCGATGTTTCACGCCAACGCCTGGGGGATTGCCTGGGCTGGGGTGATGCTGGGTTGCAAACTGGTCATGCCTGGGCCGCACCTCGACGCCGTGAGTCTTCTCGATCTGTTCGAGAAGGAGAACGTCACGCTCGCGGCTGGTGTGCCGACCATTTGGCTGGGCATCCTCCAGGCGTTGGACAAAGAACCCAAGCGTTGGACGCTCATCAAGAACATGCGCATGGTCGTGGGCGGCTCTGCTGCACCGGAGAGTGTGATACGCGGCCTCGATAAACACGGGCTGAGCGTGATTCACGCCTGGGGCATGACCGAGACGACTCCGCTCGGCACGGTGAGTCATCTCTCGCCACAGATGGACGAGTGGACCGAAGACGAGCAATACGCGCAACGCGCCAAGCAAGGCATTCCCACACCCTTCATCGAGCTCCGCGCGATGAGCGATCAAGGAGCAGTGCCTCATGATGGGAAGTCCCCCGGCGAACTGGAAGTGCGAGGCGCGTGGGTCGCTTCTGGTTATGTTCCACCTTCGGACGACAACGCGACCAAGTGGACCAAGGATGGATGGTTCCGCACGGGAGACGTCGTCACGATGGACCCGAGCGGATGCATCAAGATCACCGACCGCACCAAAGACTTGATCAAGAGCGGAGGCGAGTGGATCAGCTCCATCGATCTCGAAAATCTGATCATGGGTCACCCCGCAGTGAAAGAGGCCGCCGTCATCGCAGTGCCTCACCCAAAATGGGACGAACGTCCAGTGGCCGTCGTGGTGCTCAAAGACGGCGCGACCGCAACAGAGGCTGAATTGAAGGCTTTCGTGGCATCCAAGGTCGCCAAGTTCCAAGTGCCGGACGCCATCGTGTTCGATACGGTGATCCCAAAAACGAGCGCAGGGAAGTTTTTGAAGAGCGAGCTGCGCGAGAAATACAAGAACATCAAGCTCGCGTGACTAGGAAGACTCGCGGCTGCCTGACGTACCACTTCGGGCATGAGATCTCTGCATCTGCGTTTGGCGACTGCGACTGCCGTGTTGATGATCGGCGCGGGTTGCGCCAAACCCGCCTGGGTCGCTCCCGCGAACTATTCGGGAACGCAACCCCAGCCTGCGGCGTACGCGCCTGACAATCCGCTTCCCACGCGCGGCTCAGCGTGGAATCCGGAGGCGCGGGCCGACCATCTCATTGGTAGCATCGCAGCCTCGATCGGTTTCGTTCAGCACCAGTCTGACGAGGCGCTCGCGCAGCGCGATGTCGTCAAAGTGTTGTGCGTCAACAGCAAGCTGACCGAGCTCTTTGGCATCGAGCGTCACGTGCGTGATCTCCGAAGCGCCGTACGCAACGCGACCATCGACGACGAGAACGACACCTCCGCATACGATCAACTCGTCGGTGCCGAAGCGAACGCACGCAACCTGCGTACTTCAGCAACTCAATGCATCGGCGAACAGGCGGAGCAAGTCAGTCTGGAGAGTGGTGGCGAGAAGAACGAACCCGACCGAGACGCCGACGGCATCGCCGACAGTGTCGACGCGGCTCCCTGTGCCTTTCGCTTGCGAGAACTCGACAACCGTGTGGGCGAACTCAAAGACACCATCTCACGATCGCACATGCGCATGGCGCTCTTGGGCGACACGGTCCTCGCAGGAGGCCAAACGCCGCCAGCAGTCAGCACACCCGCGAAGTTTGCAGGGACTGGAACAGGAGCGGGAACGGGGACGGGGACGGGGACGGGAACGGGAACGGGGACGGGAGCGGGGACGGGAACGGGGACGGGGACGGGAACGGCGCAGGAGGTCCACGACAACTCGATGCTCATCCGCACCGCGGAGATTTCTCTCGCGGTGTACGAGGTCGACAAGAACCTCGCGACCGTCGAAAAATCCGCACTCGAACTCGGCGGCTACCTCGCGCTGCGCAGTGATCGCGAGATCACAGTCCGCGTGCCGCGTGACAAGTTCGACGAGCTGGTCGCTCGCGTCGAGCGCATGGGAGACGTGCTCCACAAGAACATCGCCGCAGAAGACGTCACCGATCAGTACGTCGACATCGACATGCGCTTGAAGAACGCCATCGCAGTCCGCGCGCGACTCGAGAAGCTCCTCGAGAGCGCCACGGTCCACGACGCGGTCGAGATCCACCGAGAGCTTGGGAAGGTGACCGAGGAGATCGAGCGCTACCAAGGCAAGCTCAAGTTGCTCCGCGATCGCATCGCCTACTCGACGATCACCGTGAGCTTCGAGCAAACACAGAGCCAACAAGTCCGCTCGCAGGCGCTGCTGCCTTTTCCGTGGATGAACACGATGGGGCTTTCACCTTTGCTGAGGGTGCCGCGATGAAACGCTGGATGATGCTGTTTTTATGCGTTTGCGCAATCGCGTGCGGTGGAAACTTCGACGTGAAGACCGCGCCGGGATTCGTCAAAGTCGAAGAGAAGAACGCCGCCTACGACTTCCGTGCGATCGCCCCCGAGGGCGTGGCCGTGGCCGTGCGCGCGGTGGACGTCGACGAAAAAACAGACGTCTCCTTTTGGGAGCACGCCGTCCTCCTCCGCACACGCGAACTCGACGGCTACGCGCTCACGACCTCCGCCGACGTCAAGTCTGTCGACGGTACTTCCGGTCGCGAGCTCACGTTTGACCACGACGAACAAGGCAAGCCTTACGTCTATCGGGTGCGACTCTTTCTGCGCGGCAAGAAGCTCATCGTCGCCGAAGCAGGCGGCGCCAAAGAAAACATGGACCAGTACAAGTCGAGCGTCGACTGGATGCTGACTTCCGTTCGCGTGAACTAAACCTCAAGCGGCTTCGATCAGCAGTCCAAACGCGGCAACACCCCGCGCGCGCAGATCGCGTCGCACGACTTCCAGTTTGTGAGGCGCGCCAGCCAGCTTGGCCACGATGTCCGCCGACCACTCGTCGAGCATCTTGCTTCCGCACACCGACAAGTCCGGATCACCACCGGCGATGGCCACGCGCCAAGCCTGGGCGATGGTCACCACAGCATCGGCACGAACCCAGTCACCATCGGTCTGACTGAGGAGTCCAACACCGACGAGACTCTGAAGTGTCTGGTCGCTCGCACGGCTGACATCCAACCGATCGAAGCCAAGCATTCCACCCAACATGGCGACCGCATCCATCGGCGCACCGGCGGCAAGAGCAACAGTCGTGAGTTGCGAGAGAAAGACCGCGACAGGATCGATGACAGGCGCCGGCGCGAAATCGGCCTGAAAATCCGCGTCATCAAAGGAGTCGACGATCTCGATGTCCGCATCATCGTCCGCGACGGGAGCGGCAACGGCGACCGGGACGGGGACGGGAGCGGCGACGGGGACGGGGACGGGGACGGGGACGGGAGCGGCGGCGGGGACGGGAACGGGGACGGCGACCGGCGCGGGAGCGGTCACGGGTTCTGCAGCACGAGGAAACACGCTCGGCGGACGCGCAGTGAACAACTCCGGATTGTCGGTAGGAAACTCGAAGGGCGACGGCATGGATATGCCTCCTCAACTATCTGCCGTAGATCACCCCAGCCTTCCGGGCCAACTTCTTACGGTTTGCGAGCCACGAGCGAGATCAGTCCGCGAGCGCTGTCGTCACGGTCGATCGTAAATCCGGCTTCAATCAGCCGCTTCTTTGCCCAGTCACCCGCGATGCGGAGCTTCCGGTAGACGCTCTTCTTCAGCTCCCAGCCTTCCGGTGTGCGCTGGTGGATGAGATCGTAGACGCGAACGTGGTCGCCTTCGTATTCGAGAAAACACGTGAACACAGTGTTCTCGTCTGCGCGAACAGGAATGAACCTATCGGTCCCTTCGAGTGGACGCGTTAGATCACGGAACGCGACGACGAACATCCCACCAGGCGCGAGGACGCGATGCACTTCGCGCAGCACGCGTTGCACATCCCCGAACGAAGACAAATGAGTCAGCGTGTCTCCCATGCACACGCACACCTCGAACCCAGGCTCTGCACTCGCGAGTGTCCACCGCATGTCTTCGTGCTTGAGAGTGATGTCCAAACCTTTGGCGTTCGCGCCGAGCTCTGCGAGCAACTTGGCCGACAGGTCCACACTCGTGACCGCGTAACCAAGTTGCGCCAAGGGGATCGATTGAAACCCCGAACCCGCGCCAAGATCGATCGCGCGCGAGCCTGGTTTTCCG
>JAYVXK010000156.1:0-2477 GCA_043785265.1 Myxococcales bacterium
CGCACGCGCAGAGGCGTCGCCAGAGGACATCTTCGGCTATGGCGCGCGATCGCCCTCACTTGGTGGCACAGGCGCGTCTCACGCGGTCGGATACGAAGCCGCGTACGCGAACCCGGCGCTGCTCTCTTTGCAACGAGAGCCTCGTCTGACGCTTGGTTTCGTCGGCGCGACGTTCGACGTCCACGCGGACGGCGCAGGTCTACCCGGTCGCATCACGGGGTATCCCGCGCGAGGGTTGCTCATCGGCGTCGATGTGCCTTTTCCATTTCGGGGCGTGCTCAAAGATCGCATCGGCGCGGCGCTCGCGTTCTATACGCCGACCGCTGTGATTGTGCGTGGACGCATTTTGTACCCTGAAACACCGCAGTTTCCGCTCCTGAGTGACCGCGCGCAATGTCTGGCGATTCGTCTTGGTCTCGGCGTCGACATCGGCTGGGGATTCAAAGTGGGAGCAGGCTTTGGTGCTCTCGCGGAAATCGCAGGCGATGTGCTCGTGGCGACCGACGCAACCGGTCGGGTGGGTTCACGCGTCGAAGATCAACTCGTCGCGACCTACGCGCCGATCGGTGGTCTGTCGTATGAGCATCCACTCGAGCATGGCGACAGTCTTTTGCGCATCGGCGCGACGGTGCGCGGTCAACTCGACGCGCGGTTTGCGGTCACCATCGACGCCACCAAACTTTCGTCGCTCAACATTCCGGTGTTCAACATCGCGGGACTCGCGCAGTTCGATCCATTGCAAGGCGTGCTCGAGGCCGCGTGGATACGCCGTGATTTCTCGCTCATTTTAGGCGCAACTTACAAGCATTGGAGCGCCTACCCGGGACCCATCGAGCCGACGATTCTCTGTCCGGCAGACAATCCCGATTGCGGCGCGCTCCAACCCACCAAGCTCGCCTTCAGCGACACACTCGTTCCTCGACTGGGCATCGAACGCAAAGTCGAACTCTCTCTCTCGGCCACGCTCGCGTTGCGCGGCGGTTACTTCTTCGAGCCGACGCCCGTGCCGTCGTCCCTCGCTGCGTCGAGCTCGTTCGATCCCGTGACACACGCGGTCATGCCGGTTCCCACACGCTACTTCGACGCGAGTCGTCATGTCGTGACTTACGGGCTCGGGCTCACGCTCACCAAACCTCTGCATTTGACGATCGATTGGAGCAGTCAAATTCACGTGCTGCAGCCACGCGACGTGACGCTTGCCGCAGGCGCGAACGGAGCCCCCAGCACAGGCAACCTGCACGGCGTCGTGTGGATGAACTCCATCGCCGTCGGAGTGGGCTTCTGATGCGCTTCCGTCTCATCGGCGCGATCGCATTGGCGACGTGGACGCTCTCGTCCAATGCGCTCGCCAATCCGCTCGACACGTTTGGCTTTGGCTCTCGCGGCACGGCGCTCGGCGGCGCGATGAGCGCAGACGTGAGCGACTTTTCGGCCAACTACTACAATCCCGCAGGGCTAGCGCGCGCGCGCGGTCTCGAGTTGTCGGTTGGCTATTTTCGCGCAGATCATTTTCTCAAGACGAACGGCGAAGACAACGGCGTCGATCCGGTCAAAGGGATTTCGGGTGGTCTCGTCGCTCCAGGAAACATTCTCGGCGTCCCCTTTGCGTTCGGACTCGGTCTCCATCTGCCGGACGATCGCATCTCGCGCGTGCGTGCGTTGCGACAAGAGCAGGTTCGTTGGGAGCTCTACGACAACCGAAATCAACGGTTGTATCTTGCAGCCAATCTCGCGCTGAGCCCTGTAAAATGGCTCCAAATCGGGGGCGGGCTCTCGTTCATGTCGTCGACCGAAGGCAGGCTCGACATCACCGGTAGCGCCAATCTGTTCAAGCCAAGCGACTCTCCGTTGAGACACGAAGTCGATGCAGACCTGACGGCGGTTCGCTACCCCCAAGTCGGCATGCGTGTCGCGCTTTCGGATCGGGTCGCTCTCGCGATGGTGTATCGCGGACAGTTCTCCCTGTCGCTCAATCTGCGAGCGCGTCTCTCGGGCGACATCTCCGGACTCACCACGGCGTATTACAATCTGGTCGAGTCGAGCGTGAACGCGTTTCTCCCGCAGCAGGTCGTGTTCGGCGGCTCGTGGAAACTGTCCGAGCGCGTGACGGCGAGCGCAGACTTCACTTGGATCAATTGGAGCGCCTACGTCGCACCTGTCGCACGACTCGACGTGGACCTCGCGATCCCACCGCCGGCAGGTGGTTGGCCTGGAGGCATCACGCCACCGAGTGTTCCCGCTCCGACGCGAGTCGTTCCTTTGGTGATGCACGACCGCGTCGTTCCGCACATTGGCCTCGAGTACAAAGCGATTAACAGTAAGAAGTGGGGAGTCTCGGCGCGCGCTGGTTACGAATGGGCCAAGAGCCCGATCGCCTCACAAAATAGGCTCACCAACTACATCGATCGCGATCGCCATTCGGTGTCCATTGGCGCAGGCGTGCGCATTTCGGACTTCACTTCCGTGCTGTCGGGCGA
>JAYVXK010000157.1:0-2476 GCA_043785265.1 Myxococcales bacterium
GCGGGCACGATGTCCTTCAAATTGCGGCCTGACGTGGAGTCATCGATTCGCGAGAAGGCCGTCAGCCAAGCCAAAGACACCGTCAACAAGCGCGTCGACGAGCTTGGTTTGCGCGAGGCGAGCGTCACCACTCGCGACGAGGACATCATCGTCGAGGTTCCCGGCGAGAACAAAAAAGCATTCGACGACATCAAAGATCTCATTCGGCGCACGGCACGTCTCGAGTTCAAGATGGTCGACGACGAAGGCGCGAAGGACTTCTTCGGCAGCTACAAAGAAGCCGACGAATGCAAACCCACCGACACCAAGTGTCTGCCGCCCAATCAAGGCTTTCGCGTCTTCGACGAGACCGCACCTGCTGGCAAAGGCAAGACGATCGAATCGCACTTCGTGCTCGTCAATCACCTCGAAAAAGAGACGCAAGCGCAAGCGCTCGAGCGAATCAAAAAGTGGGCGGGCGAGCAAGTACTGCCTGACGACAACCACGAACTCGGCTTCGAGGAGCGCACAGACGAGAACAACGAACCCGTCGGTTGGCGCACGTTCTACCTCTATCGACGCGCCGAGGTGACGGGCGATCTCATCACCGACGCATCGGTGCAAGTCGACCAAGAACGCATGGGCCAATATTACGTGGCCATCACGTTCAACCAAAAGGGCGCAGAGCGCTTCGAAGAAGTCACCGGCGTGAACGTGCAGCGGCGCTTCGCGATCATCCTCGACGACGAGATCAATTCGGCGCCCGTCATTCGAAGCAAGATTGGCGGCGGTCGCGCATCGATCACGATGGGTGGAGGCGATCCGGAGATCGTCCTGCAACGCGCGAAAAATCTCGAGCGGCTTTTGCGATCAGGTGCTCTTCCGGCTCCGATCAGCCCATCGAATGAATCGAGCATTGGCCCATCACTGGGTCGAGATGCGATTGGTCAGGGCGTCAAAGGCGCGCTCGTGGGGTCAGGCCTCGTCCTCGCGTTCATGATCTTCTACTACCGCAAGAGCGGCGTCGTGGCGGACGTCGCGGTGCTCTTCAACTTGATGTTGCAGATGGCCATTCTCGCGTCCTTCAGCGCGACGATGACTCTGCCAGGCATCGCCGGCCTCGCCCTGACCATCGGCATGGCCGTCGACGCGAACGTGCTCATCAACGAGCGCATCCGCGAAGAGCTACGCGGCGGCAGGAGCGTGCGCGCTGCGGTCGAAGCTGGCTACGACAAGGCCTTCCCCTCGATCGTCGATGGTCACGTCACGGTGCTCATCTCGGGTCTCATCCTCGCGCAGTACGGCACAGGTCCCGTCAAGGGCTTCGCCTTCACGCTCATCATCGGCATCTTGGCGAGCCTATTTTCAGGTGTTTTCTGCACGCGACTCGTTTTCGACTTCTGGGTGCGCAGCAGCGCCAAGGCGAAGACGCTGAGCGTGGGAGCGGAGTTCTAAGACCATGGAGTTCTTCAAGCCGGGTCGGCAATTCGACTTCATGGGCCTTCGCAGGGTCTTCTTCACGCTGAGCGCCCTGCTCATTTTGGGCTCGATCATCCTGATGTTTTATCCAGGACCAAACTACGGCACCGACTTTCGTGGCGGCACGGAGATCGAAGTCGCATTCACTGGCAACATCGACGCAGCAGGTGTTCGCGGTGCAGTCGAACGCGCGGGTTTCTCCAGCCCAGACGTCGTCCAGATCGTCGACGAGCACAACCCTCACCATTTTTTGATTCGCGTCCAAGACGTCACGGCGATTCGCGAAGAAGACAAAGACAAGATTCGCCACACGCTTTGCTTCACCAAAGAGGGCGAGCCGACCGACGAGGCGCGTTGCCCTGCCAACGCACACGCGAGCGAGGTCAAGTTCAGTCAGGGCGGCGACAAGATCGCTGCGCGCTACGACGTCGATCCTGATCTCGCCAAGATCGTCGAGCAGCTCAACGCGATTGGCACCATCAAGTTGCGTCCGTCGATCACGACCAACGGACGCGCGAGCAATCCGCAGATCACCAATCCGCGCGACCATCGCGTCGAGATTCAGCTGCAATCCAAGGGCGATCAGCTCATGAGCGGTTTGCACGAGCAGCTCGGCGCAGATCTCGTCCCGGACAAAGCGCTGCGCGTGGAGTGGGTCGGCCCCAAAGCCGGCAAGCAGCTCCGCGACAGTGCCCGAAACGCAGTCGCCATCTCGGTCGTGTTCATCATGCTCTACCTCGCGTTTCGCTTCGATTTGCGATTTGCGCCAGGCGTCGTGATCGCCTGCCTGCACGACGCGACGCTCGTCATTGGCGTGTTCATCGTGGCGCACAAAGAGGTCACTCTCTCGACTGTCGCTGCGGTGCTCACGATCGTGGGCTACTCGATGAACGACACAGTCGTGGTCTATGATCGCATCCGCGAAAATCTCAGCAAGCATCGCGGCAAGACGTTCGCGCAAATCATCAATCTCAGTGTCTCCGAGACGCTGTCTCGCACCATCCTCACCAGCGGCGCG
>JAYVXK010000158.1:0-8210 GCA_043785265.1 Myxococcales bacterium
CAACCTCATCGAAGAGGTCGCCAAGTTCCGCGCGGCACGCAAGATGTGGAGCGACATCATGCACGACCGCTTTGGCGCAAAAACAGACCGCGCGCGTGCTCTCCGCTTTCATTGTCAGACCGCAGGCATGACCCTGACCGCCCAACAGCCGCTGAACAACATCGCTCGCGTGACCGTGCAGACACTCGCGGCGGTGCTTGGTGGTTGTCAGTCGTTGCACACCAACAGCTACGATGAAGCGCTCGGCCTTCCCACGAGCGAGGCAGCCACGATCGCGCTTCGCACGCAGCAGCTCGTAGCGCAGGAGTCCGGCGTCACGGACTTCGTCGATGCGCTAGGCGGCAGTTACGCGGTCGAGGCGCTCACCGCCAAAATTTCCACTGAAGCGAAGAAGTATATCGCGCGCATCGACGAGCTCGGCGGCATGGTGGCGGCGATCGAGCAGGGGTATCCACAGCGAGAGATTCAGAATACGGCCTATCAATACCAACTGGAGATCGAGCGAAAGCAGCGACTCATTGTGGGTTTGAACGCCTACACGCAAGACTCTGCTGCAATCCCCGTGATGAAGATCGACCCGCACATCGAAGCCGAGCAGGTCGAGCGCCTCCGGACACACAGAAGCAAACGCGACGCGGCAAGGTTTGGTTCTTCGCTTGAAAAGATCGAACGCGCAGCGCGTGGAACGGACAATCTCGTGCCGCTCGTTTTGGAGGCGGTCAAGGCAGGCGCTACCGTGGGCGAGATTTCGAACGTGCTCCGCGGCACATGGGGCGAGCATCAAGAGACTCTCGTGTTGTGAGCGAGCGCTGCGCACGACATGACCTAGCGAAAGGACCCGATGGGCTCTGCGCACTGTGCCGTCGCGACTTGCAACACGCCGGCGAGGTATCGCGCGTGCGCCAAAGCGATCGTCTGCCACGCCTCATCGCAAAACTCGTCCTCGGCGGCGTCGCGGGCGTCGCCACGTTCTTCCTCATGTTGGCGCTCTTCGACACGAGCAATACGACCGAGGACACCACGCCAAGCAGCGCGGATGGCGGTCGTGGCTGAGCGGCGAACGCCCGTGGGTGTAGGATGAAATGCCGATGACGCTGCGGGCGCTTCTACTCTTCGCTGTGGTTGCGTGCACTCCTTCGGCTGCGCCGTCTGCTGATGCGAGCGCCCCCGCCGAGCGTTATGGCGCTGTCATGTCGGAGGTCGGACGACGCTTCGAGACCGCAGGGCGCGCCTCAGAAGCGCATCGCTTCGAGCTTGCTGCGTTTCAGGCCCGCGAGATGCAAGAACTATTTGCCGAGGACTTGCCTCGCGCAGAACTCCCCAAAGAAGGCGCGAGCGGTGCGCTGCCGACCATGGCTGATGCATTTTTGAAAACCAATGTCGTCGATCTCGTGAGAGCCGCCGATGCAAAAGACCAGCGCGCGTTTGCGGACGCATTCGCTCGCGCAGCGGCAGCATGCAACTCATGTCATCAGACCTCGGGACACGGCTTCATCGAGATACCCGCAAACCCTGGTAAGGCCGTGCCTGTAGTCGATCCTAAATGACCGCGCGCCAATCGATGTGACCGTCGAGGGTGGGTGGACACCAGTAGTAGCCTCCGGAGATCGCGCGGCTGAAGGTCAGCAGGCTGTCGACGACTCCGTCTTCTTTGCCGCTCATTCGGGTGAGCACACGCTCGAACGCGTCGAGTGTGCAGCCGTATGCGACGAAGTAGATGCCGTTGTCTCTCGCACCGCCCCAAGGCATCGAGCGGCGCAACATGAACGCGTTGGGTTCGTAGTCTTCTTGCTCTGCACGTTTGACGTGCGCGGTGGCTGGCGCTTCTTTGATCTCTTCGTTTCCGTCGAGGCGGCGCCCGAACGTCAGATCGCGATCGTGAGGCGTGAGTGCGCGAAAAGTGGGCAAATCATGCACCCACCGCTGGACGGCAACAAAGGTCGATCCGTCCAATCCTTCGCCTTTGCCGGACACGATGGCCGCCTTGATTGCCGCGACATCCACTGGGTTCGCGGTGCCATCGAGGTATCCGGTGAGGTCTCTGCCTTCGCGGTATCGGAATGTCGACACTTCTTCACGAAGTACAAAGCCGTCGCCGAGCGAATCGACGATGGAGCACGTGGCGTCGTGCAGTTCGCTTTCGCCCGTCGCTCCAACGAACGCCCAGAGCGCGCCTTGCGTCGAAGGAAACGAACACCCTTTGCCCTCGAGAGGCGGAAAAGATCGCAGACCGTCGACCTTGGCACTCAACGCCGTCATGAGCGGCAGGCCAATGCCCACGACAGACTGATCGACAATGCCAAGATCTCGCTGGAGGCGCGTCAGCGACGAGCGCGGATCGGCCCCATTTTTCAGGTCGAAGACCAGACCGCGGGCAACATTGGGTACTGGGGCGACAACCGCGGGTTGCCACCTGGATCGAAGTGTCATGGTAGTCGTCCGATCAGAGGGTCGCTCGACGACAGTAGCAGGGCTCTTGCGACGCTTGTCCAGCGCGCCGTAGTCTGCCGCTATGCGATGGTGCTTCGTGTGGCTCGCGCTCACCGGCTGCCCGCCTACAGGCGAACACGTCGCCACGAAGGATTCTGGCGCTGCTTGCGCTTCAGTGGGTCAGAGCTGCGAGTTTTCGCCCGGCAAGCTCGGCACCTGCGTATCGCGCGACGACTGTGCGAATCAACCATGCTTGATCTGTCAATCTCAGCATTGAGCTGAAAATTAGGCCTTCTGCGACGCGGTCTTTACCATTGGTGCATGAGCGCCATCTTGAGTCGACCCAAGCCCCGTCATGCGTTTCGTCGTTATGTGCGACTCGACTGCCAAGTCGTGCGCGAACACGACTTCAAGATGATCGCGCAGCTTGCGCTCGATCTCTCCACGGATGGAATGCTCGTGCTCACCAACGAGCGCGTGCTCTCCGGAGAAGAAGTGATCGTGAGCTTCAAGCCACCGCGCAGCAACGTGTGGGTCGACGCGCAGGCGACTGTCGCGCGCGTGGTTCATGGTCGTCGGCCCACCGATCGCGGTCGCTGCCTTGGTCTCACGTTTCACGCGATGGACGCCGATGATGTGGGGACGCTCTGGGAATGCCTCCGCGGTCTGCCCGCCCCCGAGCCGGCGCGCGATCCGAGTCGCGGCATCGCCGAGCGTTTGGCGTAAAACGACTCTTTTGAAAAGAGCTGTACTAAGCTAAGCGGGTGCGAATCGGCGCCGCTCTCGTGATTGGCTTTGCTTCGTTCGCGGTTGCCGCCGCATGCAGCGAGCCGCAGAGAGATGTCTCGTACAAGCCATTCGATGCGGGCATGGACGCCGATGCTGCGTTCGTCTTTCCAGACGGCGGCGATCCCGAGCTTGGTAAGGCCTGCGAAGACGACAAGCAATGCGACGATGGCATCCCATGCACATTCGATACGTGCGACCCCAAGTTGAAGCGCTGTCGAAACCACCCTGACGACACACTCTGCGCGGATGGCATCTATTGCAACGGCATCGAGCTGTGTTTTCAAAAGAGCGGATGTGCGGCCGGCGCGGTGGTCACTTGCCAAGAGGGTGGCGGCGTTTGCCAAATCAATCGCTGCGTGGAGGCCTCCAAGTCATGCACGCACGAGCCGCGCGACGTCGATGAGGATTTGGATCCAGACGACCACTGCACGGGCGGCAAAGACTGCGATGACACCAATCCGGCCATCAATAGCGCCCATTCGGAGGTGTGCGCCAACGGCAAAGACGACAACTGCAACGGGTTGATCGACGAGGCTGGGTGCGTGGCTGCGCAAAATGCGACGTGCCAAACCGCGATGAGCATCACTTCGCCTGGCAACTATTTGCTGTCGACCGCTGGTGCAGCAAAGTCTTTTCAAACGACTTGTTCGGTGAGCAAACCTCTCTCTGCGCATGACGTCGTCGCGGTCGTGACGGTTCCTGCGGGTCCGAATGTCGATCTCGATCTCTGGGTGACGAGCGGAGCGCAAAGCGAAGTATCCGTCGCCGTACAAAGCATTTGCGGCAATAGTTCGAGTGAACTCGCGTGCGGGTCGGGCGTGGGAGCGACCATGTCACGCGCGCGCGTGCGCAACGTTCCAGCTGGCAAATATGCGGTAATCATGACGTCGCAAGACGAGACGCAGGTCGCGCTCGCGGTGGACTTTCTCACGCCGACACCCAAGCCCACCGACGAAGATTGCAGCGCGCCAATACCGATTACGCCTGGCGTGCCATTCGCAGTATCGATCATCGATCCAAACAAGGACCTGCCAAGTGCCTGCAAGTCGGGCACAGGGGAACTGACGTATTCGTTCACACTCTCGCAGGCTCAAGACGTTCGGGTCTATGCCTCGACCACCCGTGGCAGCGGGACACCGGTGATCGGTTTGCGGCAGGGCGCTTGCTCTGGATCTGGCGACGAACGCGATTGCCATGTGGGCAGCGCGATCGCACTCTTTGCGCGCGCGTTGCCGATTGGCACTTATGTCCTGACCGTCAGCGGCAGCACGCCCATCGACGCGAGTGTGATCGTCCAACTGTCGACGCCGACCACCGCACCCGCCGATCAATTGTGCTCCTCGGCGCCCAGCTTGATTGTCAATCATCCATTCAAGTTCGATTTGGCCAATCACGAGGATGCGATCAAAGATGGTTGCCTGCCTGGCTCTCCCACGGCTGCTTTTGGCCTTGATCTGGGAGCACCCAGCGACGTGTTGCTGGTTGGCCGATATCCCACTAGCGACCAAGGCGCTGTGTCACTCGACGCGCCCGCGTGCACTGTGAACGACAAACTCTTTTGCGCTGTGGGTTACACGCCCGTGCGTTCCCACAAGCGAAACGTAGCCGTCGGTAGCTATCGTGCAGTCGTCGGCGACTCACTCGCTCAGGCCGGGACCATCACCGCATATGTGCGTCCCACGACGTCTTCCATGCCTCTCACGGGTGCGGAGGACTGCAACACCGCCGGCACACTCCCCGCGACCGGAGGCTTCTTCACAGGTGATTCAACTGGCAAAAAGGGGGACTTTGACGAGAGCTGCGACCAAGGCGGTCAACCTCCCGGTGGCGCACCCGACCAAGTCTTCCGACTCGATTTGCAAAAGACACAACGGGTGGTCTTCAGCATGGAGGGGTCCGTCTATTCGACCATTTTGAGTGTGCGGAGCGGATCGGTTTGCCCCGGCGTCGAGCTCAAAGATGGCTGCACCGCTGGGTATTCGGGACCGCGCAGCTTCTTGGATTTTGCCTCGCTGTCGGCCGGCACTTATTGGATTATCGTCGACGGCTTCGTGGGTAGCAAAGGCATTTGGAATCTCGACATGTACGTCGTCGACCCTTGATTCATGCCGCTTTGACGGGAGCGTCAGCTTCGGGCTTGTCGACATACTTGCGTTGGCTATATCGCAATATCCAAATCGCTATTGCCATGGCGACGACTGTCGCCGCAAGCAGCCCAAGCTCGACGAGCGTGTTGTGAAACTTCGCAGGGTCGCTCTCGCTCTCGGTCGAGGTGGCGGTGATCACGAGCATTCGACGAATGCCGGCGATCGAGCCAATGATCAAGAACGGTTCAGCGTTGAGCGTGTGTGACTTGAGAGAAATCGCCACGGTGTAGACGATCTCCATGGTCATCATCACCAGCAAGACCGTGTTGAGAATCTCAATCGACTTGTGCTCGATCGACTCGGGCCCGCCAATCGCGGCGAGATAGAGATCGTGCATGCTTGAATAAAGCAGCAGGATCGCGACCAACACCAACGCGATGCCGATGAGCACGAGCACGATGCTCTCCGAGGTGCCGAGGTACGTCGACGCTTTGGATGTCCACGAGTTCTCGTCTGAGTGATGCTCAGCGTCCTTGCTACTCATGCTCAGGGAGTATCACGCGCGCACCGACTAGCGAGAAATAGCGACGTTGTCGCTCGGAGCGATGTCTCTGAAGCCGCCTGGGTGGCAGTGCATTTTGCCCTCGGCGTTCTTCGTGCAGAACACGTCTTGCTCGTAGGTTGCCTCGACGACGCCGTCGCCGTTGAAGTCAGCTTGCGCGCGTGTGGTGCCGGACAATTCGTCCTTCCGATCCCACTGATACTGAAAAGCCTGCGGTTGATTCATGGAGAAGCCACCACAAGAAAAACTTGGCGGGGCCCAATCGGCAGCGGTGCTCTGATACGGTTTTGCTCCCACTTGAGCCAGTTCGGCTGGCACCTTGGGCGACGACTCTGGCAGTGCGTTGGTCTTCTCGGCGCAGATCATCACGCTGCCCGCGAGGTAGACCACGTTGCTCTTTCCCTCCATCAGCGCCGAATTCGCGACGAAGCGATTCATGCCGTAGAAGCGAAAAACGAGCAGAGTGGCCACTAGCACCAGGAGCCCCGCACCTCCGAAATACCAGACGAGCTTCTTTCCGGCCACCTGCGGGTAACTAATCATCTGCGCCGCTCTTAAGGGACGGGGCGTGCTTCGTCAAGCTCGACCAAGCATGAGCGGTCACGCTAAACACTCTTCCATGCGCATCGTGCATCGCGTGGGTGTCGTGGACGCCTCGACTCATTTGATCGACATCGAGACTCGCGTCACTTCCGAATCTCCTCTCCCCTCGCCCCTCGAGTTCTTCATGGCGGTGTGGACACCCGGGTCGTATTTGGTCCGTGAGTACTCTCGACACGTCGAGTCTGTGAGCTCGGACGCCGCGATCGAGAAGGTCACCAAAAATTCCTGGCGGGTGACGCACGCGTCGGCTCGCGAAGTCAGCGTGCGCTACCGTGTGTATTGCAACGACTTGACCGTGCGCACCAACCACGCGGATGCCACGCATGTGTACCTCAATGGTGCGCCGACGTTCTTCGCAGTGCGCGGGCAAGAAAGTTCGCCATGCGAAGTGGAGATCGACGCGCCGGAGAGTTGGACTGTCGCGACCTCACTCGCGCCCATCGCAGGACGACGGCACGCATTCACCGCCAAGAATTTCGACGAGCTCGTGGACTCGCCGATCGAGTGTGGTGAGCACGACGAACTCTCATTTTCGGCCGCAAACAAGCCTCATCGGTATGCCGTGTGGCCTAAAGGATCGCTCGCGTCGCAGCACGCGGAAGCGCTCGTGCGCGACACGACCACGCTCATCCAAGCCGAAGCAAAACTCTTTGGCGGATCGCTCCCGCATGACGGCTACACGTTCTTGCTGCATCTGTCGCCGCGTGGCCGAGGAGGCCTGGAGCATCTTGCCTCTTCGACTTTGATCGCGCCTCAAACTGCTCCCGACACGCGTGACGGCTGGCTCGATTTGCTGTCGCTCATTGCGCACGAGTACTTCCACCTGTGGAACGTCAAACGCATTCGGCCCGCTGGACTGTGGCCGTATCGCTACGAGCAAGAGAACTACACGCGTCTGTTGTGGTGGTTCGAGGGCGGGACCAGCTACTTCGATTGGCGCGTGCTGAGACTCGCCAACCTTTGCACCGAGGCCGAGTATCTCGATCACCTCGCGACCGAGATCGCCTATGTGGAGCAAACGCCTGGACGGATCGTGCATGCGCTGGACGAGGCGTCGTTCGATGCGTGGATCAAACTGTATCGACCCGACGAGAACAGCCACAACTCCACGATTAGCTATTATCGCAAGGGCGAACTCGTCAACGCGATGCTCGACATCGAGATCCGCTCGCGCTCGGGCAACAAGAGCAACCTCGACGCGGTGCTGCTTGCTCTCTGGGATCGCTACGGCAGCAAGAATCAGCCTGTTCCCGAAGACGGCATGCAAGCGATTTTTGAAGACGTGACCGGCTGCGCGCTGGGCGACCTGTTCGAAGCGTGGATACGCGGGCGCACGGAACTCGATTGCGAGAAAACTTTTGCGAAGATGGGCTTGTCGATCGAGCGCGTCACCAAAGGCAACGCCTCCATCGCAGCCAAGCTCACCACGAGCGCGGGTCGTGTCATGGTCGCATCGGTGGCCCGCGGGGGTGCCGCACACAAAGCGGGAATCGATCCTGGTGACGAACTCGTGAGCGTCGACGGCAAACGAGTCGAGAGTCTGTCGCTCGACAGCCAGCTCTCGAGCAAGTCGCCCCGCGATCACGTCGAAGCCACGGTCGCGCGCGACGGCAAGATGCGCACGGTCACGATCGCACTCGACGGCGCCCGTCTCGACAAAGTGAAGCTCGTCGTCAAAGACGATAAGCCCGAACAGACCACGTTGCGCGCGTCGTGGATCGGCTCAAACTAATCTTGGG
>JAYVXK010000159.1:0-2467 GCA_043785265.1 Myxococcales bacterium
GGAACGGGGAGCGGGAGCGGGAACGGGGAGCGGGAGCGGGGATGGGGACGGGAGCGGGGACGGGAGCGGGGACGGCGACGGCGAGGGAACGGGAGCGGGGACGGCGACGGGAGCGACGGGACGGGGACCGAAGGCGGGGACGGAAAGACCAGACGCCGCCGCTTACTCGATCCCAAACCGCGTCTTGTTCGCGCGCACAAGTTCCACATACGCCTCGTTCGGTAGACGCGCTTCGATCTCTCCGGTCTCGATCGCCTTTTCGAGCTGGCGCTTGATGTCGCCCACGAGACGCGACGGACGCAGACTGAACGCGCGCATGATCTCGTCGCCCACGCCAGTCGGCAGCGGCGGCAACTTTGCGTCCTCTGCTGCGAGCTTGGTGATGCGATCGGCGAGTTCGCTGATTTGCGAGAGGCCCTTTTTCTTTTTCTCGGGACGCTTGGTCGTGATGTCTGCGCGCGCAAGACACAACAGATCGTCCAAGTGCTCGCCGAGTTCGCGTGTAAAGCGGCGCACGGCGCTGTCGGTCCAAGTTGGCTCGTATTGATTGGCGCGCAGGTGATGCAAAACCAAAAAGCTCACAGTGTTCTTGAGCGCTGGCTCCGGCGAAAATAAGGCCAATCGGCGATCGAGCTTCTCGAACATCCGCGTGCCCACCTCGGCATGACCGAAGAAGTGGACCTTGCCGTCGTGCGTGATGCTCCGCGTCTTGACCTTGCCGATGTCATGAAAAAGCGAAGCCCAACGAACCTCGAGTCGCGGCACCGCTTGTCGCACGACTTGCTTGGTGTGCTTCCACACGTCTTTGTGTCGCCACTCGCCGTCGCCAAAACCGACCATCGCCTGGATCTCTGGAAACAGGGCGTCGAGCGCACCAATAGCCAGCAACGCATCGAGACCGCCTTCGGGGTCGTCGCCCATCACCACGCGATCGAGCTTACTCCGCATGCCCTTCGCATCGAGTCGACACAAGGCGATGTAGTCGTCGACCGTGGCTCGCGACAGGCCGCTCGCAGTCTTTCCCTCGGCGACGAGCGCAGCCATCTCGAGCGCGTCCATCGCGCGCGTCGGACTCGGCGGATCAGTGGGGAGGATGGGGGTCTCGTCAGTCATCGGAGGAATGCGCCGGTTAGCACGACCGGACGCTATTCGACCATTTTACTCGTCTTCACTATGATGAGCATCCCATGCGTCGCGCCCTTGCTTTCATGTGTATTCCTCTCGTCCTCGGCACTGCGTGCGCCGGCGGCAAGCCGTCCCAATTCGCGGGCGATCCCAAGCCCGACGATTTTTGGGGGAAGTACAAAGCGCCGCACGTCGACGCACCACACGCCAACACGCCGAATGGATCGAAGTTCGCGACGGCTCCGGCAGCGCTCGACCCCGAGGTGTACAAAGCGCTCGCTGCCACGCGTGGCTACAAGTTCGGCACGCCTCAGCGACCCATCGTGACACCAGACGGGCAGGGCGTGTTGTTTCTCGAGAGCACCGCGCGCGACGGCAAGCAGTCTCTCTTCAAGTTGGATCTGCGCACGGGTGACACACGCCAGCTCGTCTCACCAGATGCCCTGATTCATGGGCCCGAAACGTTGTCGCCACAAGAGCGCGCGCGACGTGAACGCATGCGCGTGACCGCGGCGGGCATTACTTCGTTCGAAGTGACTGCTGACAGTTTGACGATTCTGGTCCCACTATCGGGCAAGATTTTTTTGTTCGATCGCATGACGGGACTCTCGCGTGAATTGCCGACCGACGAGGGCGTGGCGATCGATCCTCACTTGTCGCCTGACGGCAAGTGGGTCGCGTTCGTGCGGAACAACGACATCCGAATCATCGGGACGGACGGACGCACCACAGAACAAGCGGTCACACGCGGCGGCACCGAGGCGCGTCCTCACGGCGTGGCGGAGTTCGTCGCACAAGAAGAGTTCGATCGCGCGCGCGGGTTTTTCTTTTCGCCCGACGGCTCGGAGATCGCCTTCGAAGAGCCCGATCAATCGAAGGTCGAGCAACTCACGATCGTCGACCCGGCGCACCCCGATCATCCGGACCATTCGTATTATCCGCGCGCAGGCACGCCGAACGCCGAGCTTCGATGGGGCATCACCGCAGCCCACGGAATAGGCACGACTGTGTGGGTCAATTGGGACCGCGACAAGTTTCCGTATGTCGCGACAGCGCGATGGGACAAAGGCGCGCCTCTCACTTTGTACGTGCTCGACCGCGCGCAAAAAAACGGTCAAGTCCTCTCCGTCGACAGCAAGACGGGACAGACGCGCGTGCTCGTGAGCGAACACGACGACGCGTGGCTCAATGTGGATTCGAGCGTGCCGCGCTGGCTCCCTGACGGCAGCGCGTTTTACTGGTCGACCGAGCACAGCGGCAACTACGAACTCGAAGAGATCCAAGTCCCCAAGACTGGCAGCACTGTGGCGCGCACGATCGTTCCCAAAGAGGTGGGTTATCG
>JAYVXK010000160.1:0-2467 GCA_043785265.1 Myxococcales bacterium
TGCGAGTCGAGCGGCCGCCACTCCCACCACCCCCGTGCTCGACGCTTCTGCGAGAGACACGAGCTCCAAGGCCAGCGCACGCTTGCCCGTTGCGAACGCTTGCCCACACAATCGCGAGAGCGCGATGACGCGTGCGTCGCTGAAATCGTTGCGGCGAGCGGGATCCACGATCGCGTCGCGTAGAGACTCGAGCAGCTCGGGTTTGCCGAGGCCGACACTCGCAGTCGCGAGTTCGCAGATGGCCGAATACCAATGCGGTGTGCCCGGCTCGATCTGGTTCATCGCCTCCTCGGCGTACTGCCGCGCCTCTTGGAGGCGAGCAAGCCAGCGGCAGGCTTCTGCTTGCACGTACCGCACTTCGCCGAGCACGGTGCCCTTGGCGCCACATCTCACGGCGCGCTCGCCGAGCGTGACGACCGCGGGCAGGTCGCTGCCTTCGAGCGCTTGCGTTGCCGCGCGCAGATAGTGAGCGATCGCGCGATCTGGCGCGTTTCCGCGGTCGAAATGCTCCGCGAGCACGACGCCGCTTGGTTCACCGGTCCTCTCGAGCCAGTCGCCAGCGAGCCGATGACCAAGCTCGCGGTCTTCTGTCGTCAGCATGTCGTAGGCCGCGTCGCGTACGAGCGCATGATGAAAGATCAGTTCATCTTCGTTTGCAAATCGACTCGATGCTCGACGCGACATCACCTCGGCGTTCACCATGGCATCGATGGAGCTGCCCACTTGGGTCATTGGGTTCGAGGCACCGCCGAGCAACGCGAGCAAACCACCTGCCCAAAAAACCTGCCCAAAAACACTCGCTGCCCGAAGCACTCGACGAGCGTCAGGCGGTAGACCCTCGAGGCGACGCTGCACCACGGCACGCACGGTCTCGGGTGCATCTTGCGCGCGACCTTCTGCGTGTGCGCGCAAGATCTCTTCGAGAAAGAACGCGTTGCCTGCCGCTTGCGCGACGATTCGCTCCACCACTTCATCGCTCGCGTCGGTCAACACGCCGCGCACCAGCTTGGCGCTCGCCTTCGGCGTGAGCTCTGAAAGCACTATTTTTTGGATGCCTCCGCGATCGGCCCAAAGAGACGGAAAGAGCGTCTCGACTTCAGGCCGCGCAAACGCCGCGACGAGCAGCGGCGCGTTGGCGAGGGTCTTCAGCGCGGAGTCGACCAGCTTGACGCTTGGCACATCGCCCCACTGCAAGTCCTCGAGCACGAGCACGAGCGGTCCCTTGGCGGTCTCTCCCGCGAGCCATTCCTCGAACGCGCGGCGCATCTGGTCGCCCATGAGCACCGCGTCTTGTCGCGCCGAGCGGAGCTGCAAGCGATCGGTGTCGTCGAACCGCAGTTCGATCATCTCCCCCAAAAACTCGGCGACGCGAAGTGGATCAGCCACGTGTGTGGTGGCGATGCGCGCGAGCAGCTTGGCGCGTGCTTGCTCTGGTTCATCGTCCGGTCGTAGCCCGGCGGCGTCACGAATCCATTGCCGCACGAGCGCGAAGGGGGCGCTGGCGGTCATCGGATCGCCACGACAGAGCCACACGCGCGGAGGCGGATTCTTCGCGGCCAACCGGAGCAGCCACTCGTAGCGAACCCGCGACTTGCCGACGCCTGCGTTGGCGATGAAGACCGCCACGCGCGCCACCGGTTCGGAGGCGCTCTCGTCGTAGAGTCCCTCGAGCGCGGCGAGCTCTCTGTCTCGCCCGACACAAGGCGTTGCCTTGCCCAGCAGAGTTCGCACCTGCACTGCGGGTCGCTCACTCTGTCCCACGAGTTTCGGTCGACCGCCTTCGATGACGACATCGAGTTCGGGGCCGAGCAAGCCAGCGGTCAACTGATCGAGCCAAATTCCAGGGTGATCATGCAACGCCGCGGCGTCTGCGACAGCGCGATCGATGACATCGCCGACGACGCGCGCCCCCACTTCTGCGCGACCGGTGGCCACTGCGATCGGCACGTCCCCGAGAAGCGCGCGCATGCCGAGCGCGAGACGTGCGGCCCGTGCGGCTTGATCCGTCGCCGCCCCGACACCAAAGAGTGTGGCGACGACGCCACCTGCGAGCACCTCGATGTGTGCGCCCAACCTCTTGGCCAATTCGCGGAGGGCGACATCGATGCGCGCGAATTCGAGTCGCGGCAATTGTTCGATCGTCGCCTCTTCGTCCCCAAGATCTGCGTGAGCCGCCACGACCACACTAACGACGCGCTGCTCGCGATCGGTGAGCCCAACGAGAGACGGCACGCTCACCCGAGACTCGCCGCCATCGTGAACGTCGAGCGTCTCGAGCTCGAGTGCGCGCGCGATTTCGGCTGCAGAAGGCCGGTCTTTCCGATCTTTGGCGAGCATCGACATGATCAATCGCTCGAACTCGGACGGGACATCTGCACGCAGTTCGGAGATCGGTTTGGGATCGTCGAACAAAATTTTGGCGAGCGTGGCCATGGCGTCTGGCGCGCTGAAGGGTCCTTGACCTGTC
>JAYVXK010000161.1:0-8186 GCA_043785265.1 Myxococcales bacterium
AACGAGACCAAGCGCGTGCAGTGTCCGATGGTGAGCGAAGACGAAGTGCACGCTGTGACGGACCACCTGCGCAAACAAGGCGAGCCCATCTACGACCACGACATTCTCAAACCGCGCGACGAAGACCGCGACGACGACGATGCCGAAATGGAAAAAGACTCCGTCTATGACGACGCCGTGCGCATCGTCGCCGAGACACGTCGATGCTCGACCTCATGGCTCCAGCGCAAGCTCGGTCTTGGGTATAACCGCGCCGCGCGGATCGTCGAGATGATGGAGCGCCAAGGAGTCGTCGGTCCAGCCAACGGCACCAAAGACCGCGAAGTCTTGGTCAGCTCAGTCTAATTGGCTCACAAAGTGGCCAAAAACAAGGCATTGGACCCTGGACTCGACGAGCGACAAAAAGCAGGTATGTTTGCTGCTGCCATGGCGTTAGAGGGAGCCGCATGAGCGGTCGCGCGCGGAGACAAATCAACCAGCAGGTTCTTCCACCCGAGGAAGAAACCACCGGTGAGCGCATCAGCGAGATCGCAGTGAGCGAGTGTTATCGCGTCCGTTTGATCGGCGATCTCTCCAAGCTCATTTGCGAGGGCGACATGCCCGAGTCGATGCGCTCCGCAGGTCTCGAATTGATCGGCTACTTGGCGCGTCGTTTTCCTGGCGAGCAAGCGCACGACCTTGGCGTCGAAGAAGCGCGTCGCGCCGTAGACGAGCGCTGCTCACTTCGTCGCCGGCGCTGATTCACCGGTGTTGGGACGCGCACGCTTCGCGCCAGTTGCTGCGCTCGTCGCGCTCGCGTGTGCGTTCACGATTCGACGCTGTCGCGCTCCGCATCACGCAACTGAAGCCTTACCGCAAGCCGATTCGCCAACACTCGCTCCTTTGGTCCCGCCGCTCGCGATCACATCGCAGGGCCTGATCGACGCCAAAATCGCGGTCGGCGCGCACATGCTTCATGGCGACGCGCATCACACTCACCGCGCGAGAGGAATCGCCCGCGCCATGTCTCCAGCGTGGTCGCGCGATGTGGGTGGCGCTGTCGAAGCGCAAATCGTCACGTCAGTAGATGAGCAGACTCTCTACGTGGCAACACTCGGCGGCAAGCTCATCGCGCTCGCCCGCGACGGTTCACCGCGATGGTCCGTCGACCTTGGCGATCGGGTCTACGGCACACCGCTCGTGGGAGACGATGGGACGATTTACCTCGGGAGTGACGCGAAGTCGTTTTTCGCCATCCATCCAAACGGGGTGGTCGCGTGGAAGCTCGAGCTCGACGACGAAGCCGACACGAGCGCCGTGCAGATAGGTCGGCGCATCGTGTTTGGCGCGGGACGAACGCTCTATGCGGTCACGCCCGCGGGAACGGTCATCTGGCGGTTTTCAGCTGGTAAGAAGATATTTTCGTCTCCCGCGCTGACCGACTCGGGACTCGCCGTGTTTGGATCACAAGACGCTCACGCCTATGGAGTCGACGCCAACGGAAAACGAGTGTTTTGCACGGACCTGGGAGCGGACGTCGACTCTTCCCCCGCAATCGACGACTCCGGTGCGATCTATTTCGGGACCGACGGAGGAGACATCGCGCGATTGAACGAGCGCGGCGAGATCGCGTGGAAGACTCATGTCGGCGGATTCGTTCGAGGGGCTCTCTCGATCGCGCGCAGTGGCGATGTCGTCGCGGGCACGTATGGCCCCGCCCCGCGAGTCGTTCGGCTCTCACCAAGTGGCGTGATTGTAGGCTCGATGGCGATCCAAGGAACAGGCGCCGCGGAGTTCGGCGTCCACGGCGGGCCTCTGGAAGACGACGCGCACGGGTTGTTCTTCGGCGCGCAAGACGACGCGATTCATGGCGTCCACGCAGATGGATCCGTCTCGCGGTTCGAAACAGGCGGCGATGTCGACGGGCCCATCACACTGTTGTCCGATGGCACGCTCGTATTCGGTTCCGACGACGGCAAAGTCACCGCACTCCACTGATCGGATTTCTGTCATCACGGGGAGGCACGCCTCCCCGCCCCAAAAAAACGTGGTTTTTTGGGGACCCCACCCCACGCGATTCGCTCCGCTCGATTTGGATCTGATGCAAAACTTCGTTTTTCATCAGCCTGCTAACTGACTCTGTATTGCGCGTAGGTCGCAGCGTGTACACTCCCCGTCGGTGATGGACGGCATACCGCCCGCTCTCGACTCCGACGCCGAAGACGTCGCTTGGGCGCTGCAAACAGCAGACGCTCTGTGGAAGCGAGCAGAGCGCGGCGATGCGATCGTGTGGCTCCGACGCGCTGCTCAAGCAGCAGGGGAGGCACAACAAGACGATCGCGCGCTCGAACTGGCACGTGGCGCGGCCGAACTGAGCGACCTGCTAGGGCAGTTTCCGAGGGCCCCGGAAGCCACAGCGCCCGCACCGAGCGCTGCGCCTGCTGCCGCCATCGAAGAGTTGCTCGCTCAGTCGATTGAGGTCGATGTCGATGTGCGAATGGGTACCGGCACGGTTCCAATCGCGTTCAAACCGCCGGGACTCCCCCCTCCCCTCGATCCCACGCCGCCGCCCGCCGTCGCGCAGCAGACTGAAACCCAACCGATGGTGCAACCCATCATGCAACCCGCTGAAACTCCAGCTTCCGAGCCACCTTCGGTGGTTTCGAGTGTGTCAGCGTCGTCGGGTGCAGTTCGCTCCGCTGCCGAAGCGCACGCGGGCATGCTCGATCCTTGGGCCAACAACGAGCCTCCACCGTTGCCTCGCAGTTCGGCGTCCGTCCCTCAATTGCCGGATGACTTCGACGACGAAGTCGTGACGAGTGTCAAAGAACTGCAAGGCAGGAGCAGGCGCGTGACCACGAGCACTCCGCCGCCGCTGCCCGTGCGTGCACCTCCATTGCCGACCGAAGTGCACGACGTCTCGATCACACCATCCGCACCCATCGTGCAGGCGTTCGCGCAAGAACCTGGGGTAAACGAGCCACCGTCCGATCGCCCATTCCCACAGGCGCGCCTGACCCTGCCTTCAGCAGAAGCGACCCTCGTGTCTGCGGTTTCAGACACGCCGCAAGCGGAGACGGGGACGGGGACGGAGGCGGAGACGGAGACGGGAGCGGGAGCGGGGACGGAGACGGGGACGGGAGCGGCGGCAGGGACAGGGACGGCGACGGCGACAAACGCAGCAACGGAGACGGCGACGGAAACCAACACGTTCGCCGTGGAGCCGAGGACGGATCCAACCCCGATTGCGGACGCTCTCGCCGCAGCTGATCTCGAAGCCATCGAAGCCTTCGGTGATTTGCCCGACGACGCACGCGCCAATCTCGCGAAGGCCGCGACAGTGCACTCCTTGGCAAAAGACGAAGAGGTGACGGGTTTCTCGCTCGCGATCGTTCTCGATGGCGAACTCGACGTCGCAGCCATGATCGTCGACATCCCCGCCGACCACCTGACCAAAGGTCGCGTGCTCAAACCCACGGGTTCACTCCACGAGAGCGTGCCGCTCCGTTTGATCTGCAGCAGCAGCACCGCGCGTGTGGCGACGTGGGACGCGAAAGACATCGAGGCCACCTTCAAGACATGCCCGTGGATCGAAGACGACTTGCGCGCGCACGCAGACCGCGTTCTTGCGCTCGTCGGTGTGACCATGGGCCCCCTCGCGGATCGTCTCGATGAGTCGATCCGCGCTCAAATCACGAGCCGTTTGGTAGTGCGCGAACTGCCAGAGGGCGACGTCCTCGTGCAATTCGACGCTCCGGTGAGAGAGCTCGTGATCGTGGGTCAGGGAGTGATTGAACTCATCGACGAGAGTGGTGTCGCGGTGGGGAGCGTAGGCACTGGAGAAGTCCTTTTTGGTAGCGAAGTGGTCAGCGGCGGAAAAGCGACAGCGACCGCGCGCGCAGGAAAAGGCGGCGCGTTGGTGCTCGCGGTCGATCGCAGCATCGCGCAAGAACTCATTGTCACGCTGCCTCCGCTGCTCGAATTGCTCGTGGGAATGTGACGAAGGTTGGGCGCACTGCGCTCGACTAGTTCATCCCACCGCGGCTCGTCACGAAGCCGCCGACGCCAACCAAAAACGAGACGTAGCCGGTGTTGGGGATCGAGTTGAAGCGCACGTCGTACTCGCCCGCGACCGCGAAGGTCATGCGCGCGGGACGTACCGCCAGCACCATCTCGACGACCGGGCTGCCCATGCCGAAACAAAAATTGTTCTCGGTCGTCCGAACATTCTCGACCTGCAACAAATGAATGCCGCCGAGCGCCACCAGAGAAATGGGTCCCTCGCTGCTGTCGCCGAAGGTTGCACCAAGGAACGCAAATGAACCAAGCGCCACTTGCTGCACGTTCGGGCCAAACTTCATGCGCAACATGGGGCCCGCACCTGCTCCGGCAGTGTCGCTTATCCCCTTGCCGATCCCGACGTTGGTGTTGATCGCAACGGCTGCTTGCTCAGGATTTTTTGCGATGGCATGCGCGTAGCCAACTTCGAAGTTTGCGAACGCGCTGCAGCCTGTCAGTGCAAGCAGCAAGACCACCATTCGGAGAGGTTTCGTCGGCAGAGCCATCGCGATTGCCGATCAGAACGCTTGAATGTCTGGGTCACGATCGCCGCCAAATGCAGCCTTTTTTGCGTCGTCCGTCTCGATGTCCCAGTGCAACTCTTCGTTGCCTTGCGCGCCCGCGAATCGCAGGCCAAACCATTTTGCTTCTGGCGAGATCGTGGGTCGACCATCTTCGCTCGCGGTAGGAAACGCCACGCGAAAGGCTTGGCGCCAAACGGTCGTGTAGGGGAAATAACGCGTCTCGAGCGGACCCGGTTTGATCTTCACCAGTTTGCTCGGCGCCGTCTCGTTGCCTTTTTCGTCGATGAGTCGCACCGTCCAACCGCTCTCGGGTTTGGTGAGATCGTTCCATCGCCATTTGGTGCCGTAGAGCGCGACATAAAACTCGTGCGCCTGCTTCGTCTCGCCCAACGTGCGATCCAAAAGCTCACGTCGCTGCGCGGTCGTGAGGCGAAAGTCCTGCGAGTAGCGCACGACATACGCCCACCGAAAATCCCATGATTCGTAGGTCGCGGTGACCGTGAGCAAATCGTCCAGCTCACTCAATGTGATGAGACTTTGATCGCGGGTCCACCGCTGCAGCACTTGTTGATAGTCGTCCGCGACATATTCGCGCGGGCCCGGTGCCATGCTCACTTTGGGAGAGGTGCACGCGCACGCGACAACGAGCGGAACGATGACGGCACGCCTGCGGCTACGCCACAGCATGGTCAACACAGGGAGGAGACGACGCACGAAGGCCGTATTTATCACAACATGCCGCGCTCTTTGCGCCAGGCCTCGTCGAAGTAGGTCGATAGGTAGTTTCGGGCGGTGTCTGCCGCGATGACGACGACGCGTTTGCCGACGCCGAGTTCTCGAGCAACCCCCAAAGCGGCCCACGTGGCGAGCCCTGTCGAGCCGCCCGCGAGAATTCCTTCTTCGCGCGCGAGACGCAGAGTCATCCCCACGGCATCTGCGTCTTCGACGCGAACGAGCACGCTTGGAGTCACTCCGTGCACGGGCGCCTCGCACTTCTCGTCGTTCACTCCCTCGATCACACTGTTGGCATTCGCCGGCGCGGCGGCGATCACGGCGACATGCGGCGCACGTTCTGCAAAAAATCGAGACAGACCCGCGAGTGTTCCACCCGAACCGATGCACATGACGACCGCATCCAGCTCACCGCCCGTGTCTGCGAGGATCTCAGGTCCGGTCGACACGACATGGCAGCGCGGATTTTCTGGATTGTCGAATTGATTGGGCAAGACTGCGCCGGTCTCTTTTGCGATCCGACTTGCGGTCGCGACGAAGTCGTCATCCTCGATCACGGTTGCGCCTAGCGCGCGCAACACAGAGACTTTCTCGCGCGTCGTGCCTTTCGGCACCACGATCGTGCATCGATATCCGCGCGCGGCGCACACGAGCGCGAGGCCAACCCCTGTGTTGCCTCCGCTGGCTTCGACGATGCTCCCGCCTTTGCCAAGCACACCACGTTGCTCTGCCTCGAGGACCATCGCGAGCGCTGCTCGATCTTTGATGCTCCCACCGAGACTCATGTATTCGAGTTTGAGAAAGACCTCCGCCGCGTTCGGCGGAGCGAGCCTCTGCAAACGCACCATCGGCGTTCGGCCAATCGCTTCGACCACATCGCGATAGAGCATCCGACGACCAGCATAACAGGTGCCGCATGACCCAGGAAAACAGGCAGTAATTACGAAATCATCGACTGCGACGGATTGTGCTTACACACGGCGTAGATGCGAACACTTCCGGTAACGCATGCGAACTCTCATGCGCCCATGACGGTGCGGTCATGGGCACGCAATGGCGTGGGTTTTCTGACGGGTGCTTTTGCCGCAGACCGAGATCTTCTCTCCAGTTGCACCGTAAACCTGACTGGCATGCACGCTGCAGTGCAAGGTCATAGGTCGCCCGAGCGTTCTTGTGTCGCAGAGTTCGCACATCCGCTCAGGGCTTTGCAAAGGAAGACGCCGTGTTCGAGAAACTCGATTTCCTCGTCCGCTATTGGCAGCTCAGCGCGCGTCACGCCTCCATTGGCGAGCCGCTCTCTTCAGCCGAGCAACGTGAGTTGCTTGCGCTGCTCCAACTCGTCACCTCCGACTTGCCCATCCCGCGTCCAGGCACCCTTCTTAGAAATGGTGCTTGCATGCCCGCGCAGGTGAGTGGCGACGGTGGCATTCGCGCCGTGGAGATTCGCAACGTCTCAGCAGGCTGTCTGCTCGTCACCACGCTCACGCCCTTCGCCGCTGGCTCGGGTCTCATCTTGCGCGCAGCAGACGCGGTCGTTGGCGTCGAGTACGCGATTCCGTGTAGAGTACAATGGTCGTATCCAGGCGCGCCCCACTCGATGGCGCTCGTCGTCGATGGCTTCCCCACGCGAAGCGACTTCGAAAGCAAACGCGTCCCCGGCGCCAACGGCGGCCCCTTCGCCCAACGCCACGAACGCTTATTGGGGTAAAAGTGGGGTGGTTTTCGTCGAGACCAAGCGAGACCTAGGAGTGGATGAGGAGCCGTACTCCTGTACGGTGACGATTCCCGACGAAGGTATCGCGCCGGTATCGGCGAAAAACACTCCTACGGGACTTCGACTACTTCGAATACGCGTTTGACTACTTGTTCGGCGGTGACTTCTTCGGCGTCCGCTTCGTAGGTCAAGACGAGGCGGTGGCGGAGGACGTCGGGGCCGATGGCTTTGACGTCTTCGGGAGTGACATAGCCGCGTTGGCGCAGAAACGCGTGGGCGCGTGCGGCCATGTTCAATGCGATTGATGCGCGGGGGGAAGCACCGAAGTCGATGAGTGGGGCGAGGTCTTTGAGGTTGTAGCGAGAAGGTTCGCGCGTCGCGAAGACGACATCGACGATGTACTCCTTCACTTTCTCGTCGACATAAATCTGTCGAATCGTGTTCTTCGCGCTCTCCAGTTGCTCCGCCGACAGCACCGGAGACGCGCTCACGGGTTCGATCTGAGTCATGCGATCCATGATCTTTCGCTCTTCTTCGCGCGACGGGTAGCCGACCTTGATCATGAGCATGAAGCGATCGATCTGCGCTTCAGGCAGCGGATAGGTACCTTCTTGTTCGATCGGATTTTGCGTGGCCATCACGATGAACGGCTTGGGCAGAGGATAGGTTTTGTCGCCGATCGTGACTTGTCGCTCTTGCATCGCTTCGAGCAGCGCGCTCTGCACTTTGGCGGGCGCGCGATTGAACTCGTCAGCGAGCACCAAGTTCGCGAAGACTGGCCCGAGCTTGCTCGTGAACTCTCCGCGCTGCTGGTTGTAGACGACCGTTCCGATCACGTCCGCAGGCAGCAAGTCAGGCGTAAATTGAATGCGGGCGAACTTTGCGCTGATCGCGTCGCAGAGCGTGCGGACGGTCAACGTCTTGGCGAGACCAGGCACGCCCTCGAGGAGAACGTGACCGCCGGTCAGCAGGCCGATCAAGATTCGTTCGAGCATGTAAGTCTGCCCGACGATCACCTTGCCGACCTCGTTCATGATCTTGTCGACGAAGGCGCTCTCCTTCGCGACGAGCTCGTTCAACGCGCGAACGTCATACATGGCTCGGCGGAATTAGCACGGGCGCCGACGTCTTTGCTACGTTCCAGCGCATGTCTGCACTCGATGACATTCGCGTTCTCG
>JAYVXK010000162.1:0-2462 GCA_043785265.1 Myxococcales bacterium
TTGGTGACGAGGCCCTTGTCGATCGAGACGACGATTGCCAGCCCGTTGAGGTTGGCGAAAAAGTCTTGAGGAGCGCCGCCGTCAGCCGAGTGACTGAGCTGGGCCCCGAGCGCGCCCGCAGTCGTCGGCGTGAGTTGCGGACAGCCAGAGGCGTTCACGCAGTTGGTGTAGGTGAGGTCGCTTACGCATGCCGCCGGATTGCTCGCGACGAAGCCTTCGACTGCGCCCACGGTGGCCTTGAAGCCCTCGAGGTTGAAGAAGAACGGATCTGCACGCGGGCCAGCAAAGACTTTGACCTTGCCGTCTGCGCTCGAAAGTCCGGTCTCTTTGCTCGCATCACCCGTGACGACGCCGTCCGTCCCGTACCAACACGAGATCTTCTGATCCACAGCGAAGGTACAGATGATGTCGTAGTTGCTCGTGACTGCGCCATAACCTGCGCCGCTCGACGTGTGAAACACGTATTGGACGCTGTCCGAGAACTTCGTGGTCGGCGTCGCCGAGAAGTTGCTGGTCAACACAAGAATGACGTTGTTGCCGTCCATCCATGTGTAGAGGTCGTTGAGGTCGACGGTCGGGTCGGCCTTCGTTGCGGGCGAATCAAGGTGGTCAGCAGAGCGTGCCGCGGGCTCGCGGAACACCAGCACACCGCCAATTACGGCGACTGCCAGTCCCACACCGCCAATTATACGTCCAAGTCTCATGGTTTCTCCTTCTAAGGAGTGGACGTGTCGCCACCCCAATCCGGGGTACTGTACGCGTTCACCGATGAATGAGTTGCAAAATTCCGACGGGGACCCGGGTAGCACGACCTCGAGCTTTCGTACCACTCGCTCGCGGTTCGATTAGTTTACATAATGCATCTTATGCGCGATTGATTGGGAGTAGCAAACGAAGCACACCCGAAAGAAAACTCACGCGTGAACCCACGGTCGCGGTTACCCTCGCGAAAGATGGCTCGTACCAATCCCGCGTGGGAACCGCTCTTTACTCGATTCGTAGCGCTGCATGCTGGATGGCCCGCACGTCGATGGAGCTGGGATAGCCGCTTTATCTGCATCACCTCGTCCTTCACAGTCGAGTTCGAGGCGCAGGCGCGAGCGGCTGCGCTGGCTGCGCTGCCTGTCGAATACACGTCTCTCACGTTGGCGCGTGGGTCTCCCGAAATCCGTCGCCTTGCCGAACGCACAGGTGGATTGCGCGCCGGTCAAATGCTGCTTTCGGCCGCCGACGCTCCCAACCTAACAGTCTTTGGATTGTGGTGGCCGTGGGGCGACGGCGCGACCACATCGTTTCGCGTAGGTCTCGCGGACATCGAATGGAATGATGATCCCTACCCGCGCATGCGCGAGATTTTCGACGTACTCACCGGTTGAGCAACGCGTGGACTCAGGCCTTTTCTGAGCCTTCTACGCCATCTTCAGCATCGACCGCGTAGGTCATGACTGGTTGGACGCGGCCTTTGACCGTGACCTCTTTCATCGCGTGAGCTTTGCAAGTGTCTTTAACGAGCTTGAACGTGTCCTCGCTGATGAGGATGTTCACGCCAAGCTCCTTGGTGGTGCTCTCGAGTCGCGACGCGAGATTCACGGCGTCACCAATGACCGTGTACTCCATGCGCTTCTCGCTACCGATGTTGCCCGCGACGACCTCGCCCGTGTGCAGGCCGATGCCAGTTTTGAGAATGGGGATGCCGCGAGCCACGAGTCGCTCGTTGAGTTTCACGAGTTGTTGACGCATGCGCACTGCCGCTCGAACCGCGCGAACCGCATCGTCCGGCTTGGGTACGGGAGCGCCAAAAACAGCCATGATCGCGTCGCCGATGTATTTGTCGACCACGCCGTTTTCTTCCATGATGATGCTGACCATCTCGGTGAAGTATTCGTTGAGCAGGCCGACCAACTCCTGCGCGTCCATTTTTTCGCTGAGCGTCGTGAAGCTGCGAATGTCCGAGAAGAGAATGGTGACGGTGAGTGATTCGCCGCCGAGTTGAACCTTGCCGCTCATCAAGTGGTCCATCACGGTCTGCGTCATGTACTTGCCGAATGTGTTCTTCAGTTTGTCGCGCTCGCGCAATCCATCGACCATCGAGTTGAATCCGTCGGCGAGATTTTCGAGTTCGTCCCCCGTGCGAAGCGTGTCGACTTTGACGTATTGCTGATCGCCGAGCTTGCCAAACGCAGCGTTGACCCGAGTGAGCGCGCGCGACATGACGCTCGCGACACGCGTGCCGATCAGCACCGAAATAGCGGTCGCGATGAGGAGCGCGATGGCTGCGATGGCGATGTTTCGAAAGACGATGTTGCGAATGTCCGTGACGTTCAAGGCCAGCGCGATGTGATAACCGCCGTCGTTGGTCGCGAGCGGACCTGGTGAGGCAAGTCCGAGCGCCCACATTTGGTCGCCGCGGTCGATGAGCGACGGCTCGCGATGCGCATCCGCGTAGCGCTCGGTCGGAAAGT
>JAYVXK010000163.1:0-8181 GCA_043785265.1 Myxococcales bacterium
ACTGCTCGCCTTGTTCGGCCATGTTGGCAATGATGGTCGAGCGTGTACCTTCTCGATGCCGCGAAAACAAGGGTCAGCGGCGCGTTTTTATCCACAACCCAAAAGCTCGGACAGAGCGGCGGCGCTACGGACACGCAGGCACGATGTCGCGGCCTCCGAAAAACTCGCTGACGAGAGACGTCCATGCGCGCGCATTCTCCGGCGGTCCGCACTTGAATGCCTTTTGTGAGAGCTTGTGATCACGCAACATGGCTCGCTGCTCTTTGTACCAACGCAACGCAAGCTCTGCTCCGTACTCGTGCACGGGCGCGCCGTTGTTCTGCTGAAACGCGTAGTAGGTGCCGCCGCGAACCATCGTGTCGTTGGGCGCGTACGGCTGCAGGCAGGCGATGGATGCGCCGCACTTCTTGAGGATCGCGTCGTAGTCAGTAGCCAAATTCTTCGGCGACCAATCCGAGTGATCGGCGTCGTTCATATGAAAAAATTCGTGAAACAGAGTCTCGCGCACAGCCGCGTCACTCGTGAGCAACGAGCCTTTCACATTGTACGAAAACGTCCACGGCGACGCATAAGCGCTGGGTGTCGTGCGATCGACCGAGCGCATGAAACGAGCGGTGAGCGCGCGCCACCGGTATTTGGGTGGAGACTGACCCGCGTAGAGATCTGCAAAGAATTTTTCGAAATCGCGAGCGGCGGCGACCACCCACTCGAGGTGCTTTCGATATTGGCCGACCGGCAACTCCGGCACCAGATGGAGGATGCCGCGAAAGCCACCGTTCATCATCTCGTCTTTGCCGAGACCCGCGACGTCTCCGGTCTCTTGATAGAGCGCGATTGCGAGCTCTTTGGCTTGGGGATCACTGCCGTACCGCAGAGCGATCAAACACTCGATGCGCGCGTCGCCAGAACATCCTGGGGGGATAGTCGATCCAAACAAGATGTCTGCCGCGTCGTCGTCAGAGACGCGCACAACTGGCTCGATTTTAGCCGCGGAATCGATCGCTACGGATTGTGCGGGGGCGTCCGTCGCGGCGTCGGCCGTGGCGACCGTGTCTGAATCGGCGAACGCAGTCGGTGCAGATGTAGAGCCCGAAACCGGCGGCGTGCACGCAAGCAGCGCGCAGAGAAAAACCCATCGCGGCCGAGAGGCGACTTTGGTCACTAGGCGAGACTAACCCAGCTGGTGTTACTTTGGCGCTGTGGACGACAACACCGTCACGCCGGAGATGATGGCGACGTGGGCGCGCGCGCTCGTCTTTTCGCTCATCCCGATGATGCTGTCGCTCGCGGTGCACGAATATGCACACGCGCGCGTGGCGAAGGCTCTCGGGGATGACACGCCAGAACGCGACGGTCGGTTGACGCTCAATCCGCTCGAGCACGCAGACCCATGGGGCACGTTCGCGGTGCCGGCGGCCATGGCCATTTTGGGCGGCATCGCGTTCTTCGGTTGGGGCAAACCGGTTCGGGTGCGCGCCGACATGTTGAACAAGCGTGTGCCGTTCGCCATGACTCTGGTGACGCTCGCAGGTCCACTCTCCAATGTGCTCTTGGCCGTCGCGGCGGCGGCTGTGACCAAACTATTGATGCACTCCCATGTCGCTCTCTCACATCCCGGAGCAGACGGTGGCCCGGCGGCATCGACCCCGATTGGCCTATTTTTGCGGGCAATGCTGATCATCAATGTGGGACTCGCGTTGGTCAACCTGGTGCCGATTCCTCCGCTCGACGGCGCGCGCTTGGTGCCGGCGTTTCTTGGCTCACTCGTGCGACCGCTCGAACAATATGGTCTCGCGATTTTGATCATCGGATTTTTTTTGCTCCACATCGGGCAGGTGGTCGTGGGCGTGCCCGTGCTCCTGGTCTCGGGTCTGCTGATGGACGCGTTCAGGATCTCTTATTGAGCGCTCCAATGTTAGGGTGCGGCGCATGTCGCTCAAGGGAAAGACACTCTTCATCAGCGGCGCGAGCCGCGGCATCGGTCTCGCGATTGGTTTGCGCGCAGCAAGAGACGGCGCCAATGTGGTCGTCGCTGCAAAGACCAGCGAGCCTCATCCGAAGTTGCCCGGCACGATTCACACTGCCGCGGCAGAGATCGAAAAAGCAGGCGGCAAAGCGCTCGCGTGCTTGGTCGATATTCGCTTCGAAGATCAAGTCCAAGATGCCGTGAAGAAGACCGTCGAGAAGTTCGGCGGCATCGACATCTGCATCAACAACGCGAGCGCCATCAGCCTCACGGGCACGCTCGACACGCCCATGAAGCGTTACGACTTGATGCACTCGATCAACACACGCGGCACGTTTCTCTGCTCGCAAGCGTGTTTGCCGCATCTTCTCAAGGCAAAGAACCCCCACATCTTGAACATCTCGCCGCCGCTGAACATGGAGGAGCGATGGTTTGCGCCCCACGTCGCCTACACGATGGCAAAGTTCGGGATGAGCATGTGCGTCCTCGGCATGGCTGGTGAGTTCCGCGGCAAGGTTGCCGTCAACGCGCTCTGGCCGCGCACGGTGATCGACACGTCTGCCGTGCGAAATCTTCTTGGCGGCGAAGGGGTCGCGGGGCAAGGCCGCAAGGCTGAAATCATGGCTGATGCAGCCTACGCGGTGCTCAACAAGGACGTCTCGCACACAGGAAACTTCTATGTCGACGAGAGCGTGCTCCGCGACGAGGGCGTGACGGACTTCGACCAGTACGCAGTCACCAAAGGCGCTGACCTGCTCGGTGACTTCTTCGTCTGACCGACCACGGACGGGTCACGGCAGTGGGAGATCGATTTTCGGAACGCCCTCTTCGCCGTGCGCCAAGTATCCGTAGCGCGCCATGCTGCCCATGACTTTGGCGACGTAACCGCGTGTCTCCAAGAACGGGATCGCTTCGACGAAGGCGTCGAGTTCGATATGAGAGAGCGACGCAGGCGACATGCCCGTCGTCCATCGTTGGATCGCATCGGGACCAGCGTTGTACGAGGCGACCGCGAGCGGAACCGATCGCACGCGCGCCAGCACGTTGCGCAGGTAGCGCGCTCCAAAGCGGATGTTCACGCTCGGCACGGCGAGATCGTCTCCGGTCACTGGCTTGCCCCAAATCTCGAGCGCGATGCTCGTCGCGGTCTCTGGCAGCAGTTGCATCAATCCAATCGCACGCGCAGGCGAAACCGCGTCTGCATCGAACCCGCTCTCTTGGCGCATGACCGCGTGCACGAGACCAGTCGGCAACATCTCATCGTGTTCCAATCGAGAAATCAGCCTCGAAAAAGGTGCGGGATACACGCATTCCCACGCCCAGCGCGTGGCGTCTGATGGAGCGTTGGCGAGGGTCACTTTCGGGACGGTGTTCGAAATCTGAAAGCGACGTTGTGCGCGATCGATTTGGCCGTACGCGCGACAGAGCCCCTCGTCGCTACGCGTTGGCCACGCCGAGCTCACACCGGTTTCGCGCGCGCGGAGAGCGACCTCGGCATCGTCATCCAACCCGACCTCGTGGAGCGTGCCGACTGGCGGAGGGAGCACGACCGTCATGGCCGCGCTCGTCGCCGACGCGTCGGGGTCGATCATGGTTGGGAGTGGCGCGGCCACAGCGAGCAAGTGCGCGCGTGCGGTCAGCGCGGGCCAGGTCAGAGGAAATGAATGTGCGATCTCGGTCCAGCGTGCGATCGCATGCACCTTGTCCCCGTCCGCGTAGGCCGCTGCTGCAGACAGCACGCTCAGGCGCGCCGAAGCGATGGGGTCTGCTTCTGCGCCAGCGGCTTCTTCGAGCAATTTGCGAGCGAGCTTGGTGTCGCCGTTTTCCCAGTGAGCAATTGCACGAAGACGCGATGCTTCTTTCTTCTCGTGAGAATAGTTGGCGACGTAGTCGTCCAATCGCTTGCACGCGTCTGCCCAACGTCCATGCAACATGACGAGACGCGCCGCCAAAAAGCTCGCATCGTCGGCCTGCGGACTGTGCACCGACAGTTTGACGGCGGCGTCGTAGCGAGCAATCGCGTCGTCGTCCTTGTTGTCGCGCGACAACGCACGTGCACTCGACACCAGATCGTCAGCGTGGCTCGTAGACTTGTAGACCTCGAAAAAGAGCGAGGCGGCTTGCGTGTATCCACCGCGAGCCCGCATCAAGAGGACGGCTTTTTCGTGGCGGTATTGGTCGCGAGGCGCATTGCCAAGAGCTTCGTCGAGCGTCTTGACCGCCTCGTCGAGCATCGTCGCATCTGCGAGCACATTGGCGCGACCGATCAATTCGGCGCTGGTGAAACGCGCGTGGCTCGTGTCGATGACCGGTGTCGCGTCAGCGGCGGCCGCGAGATCTGGGGCGTGCAAGTAGAGCCATTTCGCGTCGGCGATCGCGTCACCGTCGATCGCGCTGCGCACGCGTAGTCGCACGGCGCGCGCGTCCGCTTCTTGGCGGCGCTCGAACGAAGTGAGAGTCCGGTGTTTGTTTGCAGCGATCACACGCGCCACGCTCGAGCGAGCCTTCGATGCGTCTTTTGCTTTTTCGTAAGCGCGCGCTGCATCGAGCTGATCGGCGGCGGATGGCTTGGACGCGAACCAATCGCCCGCCTCGGCGAACGGGCCACTGGTGGCCTTCGCGCGAGCACGCAAACGCGCGATGTCCAGCGAGAGCAACGGCAGCGCGACTTCGAGACCCTCCATCGCAGCGAGCGCCTGGGCGGTATCTGCCGATTCGACTGCGGCGCGCGCGCGAGCAAACTTTGCTTGCGCAGAGTCGTCGGACTTCAGAGGGCCCATCAACGCGAGAGCATCCGACCATCGCTCCTCGCGCATCGCGTCTTGCCATGTCTCCGTCGGCGCGGGCGAGGCGTCTGCGACGACTTCGATCGCGACTGAGGCTTCGGGCGCGGCATCGACGACCGTGACTGGGTCGTGATGATTCGAAGGGTTACACCCCGAGAAACACGCCACCAAACATGTGTAAACTACACGCTTCACGCGGCAAAACTCCCCCCACCTGCCCAACCGACTCTCACTGTGATTCCCGTGTCGTCTTCGCCTCGCACCACGCGTTGGAGACGCTCTTTTGCGCGCTGCCACATCGCAGGCTCGCGCTCGATCGTCACCCAATGGCGACCGGTCTTGTGTGCGACGGCTGCGGTCGTTCCGCTGCCTGCGAATGGATCAATCACCCAGTCTCCCGGATCGGTCAGCAGCGAGAGGACGCGCTCGAGCAAACGCTCTGGCTTCTTGTTGCGCACGAAGCGAACGCCGCCCTCTTTTGCGATGCCTTGAAAACCGATGTCGTCCCACACGTTCGTGAGCGGCTCGACCACGCGCGGCTCGCCGTCGATGCGAGCGATCTTGTCGCTCAAGAAGAGGATGCGATTGCCACCGCGCACGATGAAATCCTTGTAACCGGATCGGGCGAGACGCATCACCTTTTCGGGGTCGCTTTTCGAGCGCAGCACCAACGCCTGCGCGGCCTTTCCGATGGCCTCGAAACGCGGCTGCGCAAGACGAACCACGTGCTCTCCGTGCGCGAGTGCAAAACGCTCGATCTCGCGTCGCAGCGCGTCTGCACCTGTCGATTGGCGGGCAGCCGCGAGCGAAGAAAAGCCAAGGCGTGCGACAACCTCACGCCCAAGCGGAGAGAAGCGCGGCTGTTTTGCCGATAGATCGTCCACGAAGGTGCGGTAGGCCGGGTCGAGCCCATCGCGCGGAAGAGACAGCGCATGGGGTCGAAAGCGACTCCGATCTTTTGCATAAAGGAGCAGATAATCCGCCACATTGACCGGCCCACGATTGATGGCCTTGTGACCCGTCCCCGCACTCCGGACAATCGTGATCACACTGATACGCCGTGCGCGACCGACGATGCTGTCCAAAAGCGAGATGAGCGAGCCCAGCTCGGTGTCATCAATCTCCACCGCAAGCGCCCCATCATCGCGCAGCAAAGGCCAGAGCAACTGAATCGTCCGCCGCATCCGATCCGCCCATTTTTCAGGCGTCTCGCGGTCATCATACTCATCAAAGCGCCGACCGGTATTAAACGGCGGATCAAGATAAGCGAGCCGAAACCTCCTCCCACCCGCACGAGCCAACCCCGCCAACACCCGCTCGTTGTCCCCCAAAATCAACCGATTCCGCAAAACCCTCACTGTCCTTCCCCCACCCCATCCGCGCCAACCCTATCGACAAGCTACGCCCTAGAAGCGCCCTGGTTTTCGTCGAGAGCAAGCGACTCCTAGGAGCGGATGAGGAACCGTACTCCTGTACGGAGACGATTCCCGACGACGGAGCCGCGCCGCTATCGGCGAAAAACAGGGCGCTTCTAGTTGACAGGGGCGGGGGCTGCGCGTACTTTCCGCGCCCTTTCCGCTTGCCCCGCGATTTCGGTATTCGTCGCACCAGGGCAGAGCGGCAATGCTTCCGAAAGGCTCGTTTTCGTCATGTCCTCGTCCTCGTCGCAGAGCACCTTCACCGCGAACAAAGCTTCGGCAGAGAAGACCCAAGTGTGGTTCGTCGTCGACGCCACTGGCAAGCCTCTTGGTCGTCTCGCGAGTGAAATCGCCAGCGTTTTGCGTGGCAAACACAAGCCGACCTTCACGCCGCACGTGGACACGGGCGATTTTGTCGTCGTCGTCAACGCGGACAAGGTCGCGCTGACTGGCAACAAACTCGACCAGAAGAAGTGGCAGCGTCACTCGGGCATCCCGGGCGGATTCAAAGAGAACACCTATCGTGAGCTGCTCGACAGCAAGCCCACCTGGCCTATCGAGAAGGCCGTCAAAGGCATGCTGCCGAAGAACGTTCTCGGCCGCGAGATGTTCACCAAGCTCAAGGTCTACGCCACGCCTGACCATCCTCACGCCGCGCAAAAGCCGATGCCTTTGCCCGCTTCACGCTCTGCCAACCGCACCGCAAAAACCTGAGTAATCATTAGATGACCACCACGACAAACAATCGCACGTACTCCACCGGCAAGCGCAAAACAGCCATCGCGCGCATTTGGCTCAAGGCCGGCACGGGGCAGGTCACGGTCAACGAGAAGCCGGCCGATGAGTACTTCGAGCGTCCGACTTCGCGCATGATCTTGCGCCAGCCACTCGAGCTCCTCGAGCAGCTCGATCAGTTCGACGTGTGGGCGACGGTTCACGGCGGCGGTCACTCGGCACAAGCCGAAGCGATGCGACACGGCATCTCACGCGCTCTCTGCATCATCGATCCCGAGAAGCGCACGCTCCTCAAGCGAGCCGGCTTTCTCACACGCGACGCGCGCAAAAAAGAGCGCAAGAAGTACGGTCAGCCCGGCGCACGCAAGCGATTCCAGTACTCGAAGCGCTGAGCGTCTCATGGCTTTGGGCCCCGGCACCGCTCGTTCGCGTTGCGCGGTGCTTGCCTGGCTCGGCACCCTCGCGACATGCGTTGGTGCTGTAGTCGTAGCTTCGCTCGCCCCTCAAATCCCGCCAGATCCAGAAGCCGACGAAGCTGTTGGGAAGAGCGCGTTTTACTCGCTTTCGGCTGACGAACCCTCGATGCGCAAGAGCGCCGCGAAGAGTTTTCCGACCGATCCGTGGTCTCAAGACGATGATTTTCACAATCAGGAATTTCGTCGCGCGCAAAGTCTCGCTGGCTCGAACAAGGTGAGCGTCGGATCCATCCTGCGCGCAGCCGACGACGGCATGCACAATCAGTGGTCGCGTGCGTCGGTTCAACGTCCCACGGTCCCACCGTGCAGGCCGCGTCCCATCTACTGAAGAAACTGGCGCGCGGTCGCAGTCGCATCGAGCGACTCTTCCGACGCACTCCAGTTCGTCTGCTGTTGTTTGCGCTCCTCGCGTTCGCAGCATGTTGGGTCGGGTTGCGCCACGCCGGGCAGATGAACATGTACCGCGACGGGCAGGTCCTCCTCTCGTATGAGGAGAGCGCGCGCAAGAGTGTGGTCGAGTTCGGTCAGCTCCCTCTCTGGAACCCCTATTATTGCGGGGGAATGTACGGTCTCGGCTCGCCTCAAGCGCGCTTTGGGTCGCCGACATTCTTGCTCACGTTGCTGCTCGGGACCTTGCGCGCAGAACCCGTCATCGTGTTCGTGATGATGATCGTCGGACTCGAAGGCATGTTCCGATATGCACGCGCGCGCGGCGCAGGCAGCTTGGGCGCTGCACTGGCTGCTCCCGTGTTTGCGTTGTCCGGAAACTTCGCGTTCTCGGCGGCGCTTGGCTGGACGAA
>JAYVXK010000164.1:0-23803 GCA_043785265.1 Myxococcales bacterium
CTTATCCGCGTAGGCGATCTTTGCGAGATCGGCGGACGCGCTCAGCGTGATGTCTTTGTCGCTGGTTGCGATGACTTGGTGTCCGAGAGAATCGAAGACCCGCTGCGTCGACAGCACCGAGGCCGGATCCGTCGTGTTTACGCGCTCGACGCTAGCAAACAAGAACCGCTGACCGTCCGCCGACAACTTCATCATCGTGTCGTCGACAGAGAGTTCCGGGTCTACGCTCGCGAGTGTTTGTCCCGACCCGTGCTCGATGCTCCAAATCTTCAGCGAGCCATCTTGCTGCGTGCACAAGAGTCGGTCGGCGCGCGGGAAGCTGACGGAGGTTGGTCGCGAGCACTCGATGACGCGACCCCTCGCGCGGATTTGATCGAAGAGCCGCAGGACGCCATCAGCGTCCCGTTCGACTCGCCACCGCCCGTCCTTGGTCGAGGCCGTCAACCGGCTCCTCGCCGTGGTCGATGGAAAGGATGGAATGGGGTCGCGGAGTTCCCTCGCTTCTTCCCAATCGTCCAAGGTGCTGGGCACGTCTTTGAGCGTCGTTGCATCCGCCGTGACTCTCGTTCCGCCCACGTCGAGCACCACCCGTCCGAGTGTGGTCAAGAGCGTAGGTGACTCGTCCGGCTCCACCCCGACGAGTCCAGGTCGGCTTGGTCTTTCGTTCCGCGATTGGGCGACGAGGCGTCGATCGTGCTGCGTCGCAGGAGCGAGCGACGTGTCCCAAGACAACAGGTGGTCCCCCGTCCATGCAACGACGCGCGACGGCTCGGCGAACACGACCTGCAGGACGCTTGGCACATGCTGCTGGCCGAGAGTCGTGACGCGGGGAAATTGAGAAAGGTCGACCACGATGATGTCGCCGTCGGTGGTCGTGAATAGCAAGTGCTTCCAATCGCCGTCGATGATCGGCGGATCGTGGGACACGTAAGCAGTCTCGGTCGACACCTCTGTGCCACCAATCAAGTCCCAGAAGTGCCAGCGCGAGTCGGAGTCCCTCGTGATGGCGACGCGATCGTTGCTCATCAGCGAGTCCTCGGTGTTCATTTTCGGAGCGCTTGCCAAGAGTGGTGTCACCACGGTGCGTCCGCTGAGTCTCTCGGAGAGCAGTTGAATGCGTGTCTCTTGATCGTCGGCGAGCTGGAGCGATCGTGCAACGAGGAGTTCGGCCGCGTCGTGGTCATTGACGAGCGCTCTCTCCGCTGCCGTGGCTCGGACCAGCGCTGCCTGTCCGCGCTTCTGTGCAGTCTGCACTTCGTCGACCTTTGCGCGGTTGTTGCTCGCATACGCGCCTGAGAACACCACGCCGATGACCAGCAACACGAAGACCGAGAGCGAGAGAACTCGCGTGCGCAGCCCGCGTTCGTGGGTGCGCTGGACCTCGGCTACGGCGTCGCTCGCGGCTTCGATGAAGTTCCGTCCGCGCTCGCTCAGCGCTCCGCCGCGTTCGAGGAGTTCGCTCGCCAAGAGGAAGCGTTGCCCTTTCCAAACGAGCGCGGCATCACGGTCACTCCGCTCCCAGCGCGTGGCGTCGACCTCGATCTCTGCGATGAGTTCACGATCCGCGCGCGCGACGTCGACCCAAGCCTGCAGCCGCTTCCACTTGAGAACGGCTTCGTGCATCAGTGTGAGCCCCGTCGCCTCTCGCACGACCAGTCTGTTCTGTTCGAGGACCTCGAGAACACGTCGCATGACCGGCGAAGGGACCGCACTCGCGAGCTGCGCGATCGTTTTGGTCGCTCGTGTGCCTTGCGGAGTCGTCAGCTCGAGCAAGATGTGTCCCGCGACATCGATCGCTTCATCGCCGCCGATTGCTGCGACGTGGGCGATCGTCGCCTCAGCGTGCCGCTCGAGTGCACCGGCGATCCCGCCCACCTTCGCCAGCGCGGCACGGGTGATCCGCTTCGCCCCGCGATCACGCTCGGCCCAAAGCTGCGTCAGCGCGAATTGCACGAGCGGCATCGCATCGGCGACGCCCTTGAGCTCGGCCAGGAGATCCACCCGCAGCGCGTCGTCCTCCAAGCTGTAGCCATAGGCGGCAAGTGCTTGGTCGATGACGTCACCCCATGTGAGGTCGCTCATGGGCGAAACGAGCAGAGTGCCGCGCGCGAGGACTCTGCCCAGCTCCGGCAGGGCGAGCAGTGGATCGAGCAGATCGCGGCGCGCAGCGACAATCACGCGCACCCCAGGTGCGGGCGCTGAACCAAGCAAACCAAGGAGACGAGCGGCATATGCGCGCCCATCGTCGTCTGCGATGGTGACCAGCTCCTCGAGTTGATCGACAAAAAGGATCACGCCGTGTCCGTGCGCGCTCACGTGTGCCTTCAATCGATCGACGAGCGCTTCGGGTTCGAGTGAGGCGGCGTCAGGCACCGCGTCGGCCAACGCGCGCGCGATCGAATCGCGTGGGTCAGCGAGCGGAGTACACGTGCATGCAACCCACTCTTTTGGCCAGCCACCGAGTTCACCATCGACGACCGTCGGCAGCACGCCCGCTCGTGCCAAGCTGCTCTTGCCGCTGCCCGAAGGTCCGATGAGCGCGAGCAGACCACCGCGTGTTCGCAGCATCTCGAGCGCAGAAGCGACTTCGACCGCGCGACCGAAGTACACGTCGCGGTCGCTCGCCTCGAAACGCGCGAGCCCACGAAACGGTCCGATGTCCTCGGCAGGAAGCGGCCTTGATCGCCCAGCGATCTCGCGTCGAATGCGTTCGCACTCCCACGAGACCGATTCGGCAGATCGCCCGCGCTTGGTCGGATCGGGATCGAGCAGCGCGTCCACGAGCGCCACGAGCGCGGGGTGCAATTGGGGCAAGAGCAACGCGAGCGAAGGTGCCCTCACGCGGCCATCGAGCACGTCGCCCTTGAGACCCGCCACGCCAGCGAGGCGCGCAGCCGCCGCGGCAGGGAGCTCGCCGGTGAGACACTGAAAGAGTGTCGCGCCGAGCGAATAAAGGTCGCTCGCTGGAGTCGCACGCGCGCGCGCGGTCGCCGGATCGACATACCCAACCGTGCCGCTCGATTGTTGCGAGCCGGTCGCGGCGTTCAGATCGTCAGTGGTGCGATCGGAGGCGATCGGGACGTCGTCGATGATGACGACCGCAGCGCGCCGGCGGGAGTCGGTAGGTTGCTCGACCCTGCCAGACGCGATGCCGAAGTCGATGAGCTTGTAAACGCCGCCCGAGTCGATGACGTTCGCGGGCTTCACGTCGAGATGAACCAGACCAACCGCGTGCACCGCCGCCAGCGCGGAAGCCACCGCACTTCCAATCGCGACGGCCTCGACGACCGGCAGCTTGGTTTCGTGCATCAGTCGACGATCGAGCCCGGCGCCCTGAACGTGCTCCATGACCAGGCCGAGGATCGAGTCATCGGCCGTCGTGGCGACAGTATAGAAGCGGACGACGTTGGGATGCTCGACGCGGCACAATGCACGCGCCTCTTGAAGGATGCGCAGTCGGCCTTCGCTCGCACCGGAGTCTCCGGACCCACGTCCGCGCTTCGTTTGGGGAGCACGAAACAGCTTGATCGCGACCGTGCGCAGCTCGACATCGCCCCAGAGCTCTTTGGCAAGCCAGACGGGTGCGAACCCTCCACGACCCAGTTGAGTCACGAGCGTGTAGGGACCGAGTTGAAAGCCTTCCGCTACATCAAGTCGCTCTACTGGCACAGCAATGGAGGCTAACCGCAGCGTCACGCCCCGTCATCATCGGAATAGCCGCTCAGTCAACCCCTGGACCATGGCGTAGGGACACGTTGAGGTGATGTCCGATCGATCATCCTTCCCAGGTCCCGTTCAATTATCGCATGTCGACGCAAACACATGCACGTTGGCGCCCGCGACCTGATCTGGCGTCAGCACATACCCAAACCCGTTGCTCGCAGACGCACCCAACTCACTGGGATGAAACGGCAACACGAACCTCCTACCCGTAGTGATCGCCGGCGTGGCCCCATCGCGATTGGCAATCTGCACACTCGACTGCTGCAAGTTCGAATTGGGCGCACTGACGACCAACAAGTGCTTGCCATCGATCCAAGCCACTGGCCCTGGAAGATCACCGCCAATGCCTGGCGGCGGCCCGTATGCCTCGACATCCACATGGGCCGTCCCGTCGAACGCGATGGCCTTGTCGTCCGCCAAGATCCACGCGACGCGCACCGCTGCAGTATTGCCGCCGCCACCGTCATTGAGTGTGAGCCCGTTGCCCGCCCAGATGAGACTGCTGTCGCCGCCATGCGCGACATAAAACGGCCCGGACACGAACCCGAGTGTCGACGTCACGTCTTGATTGCCGCCGTTCTGCGCGCTGCCTGACGCCGCGTTGTTCTCGAGACTGAAGTTGTTTTGGTATTGCCCGATGCTGACGAATGTCGCGATGCGTGTGCCGCTCGCGCCGATTGGACCAGCGTTCTGAGGGATGCCTGCGAGCGGGAAGAACGGCACGGTGTCGAGGTCCTTGAACGGCGCGGTGACATGCGCGACAGGAAAAGACTTGGCCCCGTCCAGGCGGACTAAATAGATGCCGCCTTTTCCGTCTGGATACACCGCGTCGATCGCCGGCACCTGAACGGTGTTGAAGACACTCTGCGCGGTGATGCTCTTGACCGTCGGATCGGTCGGCACATCGACCCAGCCGAGAGACAGTTTGTAATCGGGGCCGCTCCCGCCGACCGCGCCAACGAAGTAGACACGCGCGCCGCTCGCCACGACGAACACTGGGAAGAACGGCAAACCGCCGACTTGCACCACGTCGCTCGACGTGTCGGTGGGGTCTGCGACTGAGCGAGCCACGACACCGTTGGTCGTGCCGACGAACACGAACGGATATTGCGCTGCGAAACACCGCCGAGCGCCTGCGCCACCGCCGCCGCAGCCGATGTTGCCTGTGGCGATGTGAAAGTTGCCCGCGTGAAAGCCGTACTTGGTGGGGACCGAGCACGTCTTGCTGTTGTTGTCGCAGACAGACGCTTGGCAAGTCTGCGCGGTCGCGCAGATCGTGTAGTTGCACTTTTGGCGAGCCGTGTCGCACTTGCCGGTGAGACAATTGTTGGCGGGTTTGCAGTCTTTGTCTGCGTTGCACTGCACAGGATTACTGCCATCCGGTGTGGGCCCGACGTCAGGCAACGGTCCGCCGTCTCCGACCGATCCGTCGACTCCGTTGATCTTCGACTCGTCGAGTCCGAGCGAGCAAGCGGAGAATGCTGTCGCGATGCCTGCGGTGACGAACAGCGCGGTGAGCGTGAGCTTGCGCATCAGAACACCCCCCGAACGACTGCACCGCCCAGGGTGGGCATGAGCGACAGCGCGGGTTCTTTGGGCACGGCTTCTGGATCTCCTTTGGGCGCAGCGGGCGTAGCTGCGGGCGTGCTGTTGGTCTCGGTCGTCTCGGCGGCGTGCTTCGATTCAGGGAGCAACACAAAGACGAGCCCGCCCGCAACCAATACGCCACCGGTGATGAACGCGATGGTCGACCAAGTGGCCAGACCGTTGGCGCTATCGAACGACTGTCGGGTGGGCCCAGCGTTGTAGGCGTCTCCTGCGGTTTGTGCGGACAATCCCAAGATGACCCCACCCGCAACCCCCATGACGCCAAGACCCATCGCCGAGAAGCCGACGGCCTTCTTCCACGACAGGCGCGGAGGTCCTTCGACTTCGACTGTCACCGTTTGCGGCGCGACCACCTTGGGCGCTTCGACTTTCGGCGCTTCGACCTTGGGTGTCACGTCGAGCGTGTCGGCCAGACCGAGGTCGAGCGTGACATCTCGCTTTTGCATGTCGCCTTTTGACGGTCGGACGACCAGCACGTGCGTGCCCGGCGACGCGTGCATGCGCGCTGGCACTGTGGTCGTCGTGAGATTGTCGATCTGCACCTTGAAACCATCAGGACCCGTCACGATGAGCGTGCCGAGTGACTTCTCGAGCGCGGCGACGCGGTCTTTGGCTGTCGCTTGCTGCTGCGCGGTGAGTCCCTCTGCGGTGAGCGCGCGAGAGTAGGCGTCTGCAGCGCGCTCTGGAGCATTGGCTTGCTCCCACGCGAGCGCCGCCGTGTACAAAGTGACCGCGTTGGCCTTGTACGCAGCCGCCGCTTCGAACGCGAGCGCGGCTTCGTTGAAGCGTCTCGCCGCGTAGGCCTGGGTGCCCAATTGATATTGCTTCTTCGCGTCAGCCGCCGCGGAGTCGTCGTCTTGGGCGTAAGCAGAGAACACGGAGGTGGAGACAGCGAGCGCTGTCGCCAATGCAAGAATCGATTTTCTCATGGGTCATTTGCCGTAAGGATTCGTCGGGATCGCAGGCGGGCGGCCGCCGACGGGGACAGTGAGGCCGGGACTCGGCGTGGTCGATGAGGGTGCGTTCGAAGTAGGGGTCGCGTTGGTTGGAGAGATCGGCGTGAGTGTCTCGACGATGGTGGCCGCAGACGTGTCGTCGATGGAGAGTGTGTCTTCGTTGAAGCCGGAAGCCTGCAGGGTGACCGCCACGGACTTGCCTTTGGGCGGACGCGGGATGCTGCGAGTCGTCGCTGGGAGCGCGACACCATCCACCATGATGGTGGCGTTCGCGGGCATGACGCTGAATGTGATGCTCGACGCCGCAGCGGGTGCGCCTGGCGCGACAGCGTGTGCGCTGGGCGTGGCGAGCGAAGTGGAGGTCGTCGCGGTTGCCTTCATGGCGAGCGCGGGAGGAGTGTCTGCTTGATGTCGGCGAAGGAGCACAACCCCCCCGACGGCCAAGCCACAAGCGACCGCGATGCCAAGAATGGCTGCGACGACTTTGGTCGCGCTGCCGCCGCTTGCCGCGCGAGGTTGCATGACAGGCAGAGCGGCGCCCACCCCAGGGAGCGCGGGTTGATCGATCGAGCCTGAGCGGTTCGAATCGGTCATCGACGGGTGTCGTTGCGCGGCGACTCCTTGCGGCAACACACCGCTTTGCGCCGAGGGCGTGGCTCCGAAGCCCGGCGGAACATTGTGAGCCCCGCTCGCGCTGATGTCTTCGGTCACCGGCGCGTTGAGCGCGGCTTTGATCTTGTCGCGACGCTGCTGGAGTTCACCGCCGACGCGCTGCTGTACGAGAGCCGCGATGTGCGATTGCGTGACGACCGACCCGCTGCGCGAAAGAAACTCTTGTATCGCGATGCTCATTCGCTCGGCCGTGGAGTAGCGATGCGTGGGATTGGGCGAGAGGCACCGCACGATGATTTGTTCGAGCTCGATCGGATATCCACGCACCAAACGTGATGGAGGAATGTACTCGCCCATCAAGATGGCGCGCATGACCGCGGCGTCGCCCTCGCCCGCGAACGGCTTTTTGCCTGTGCTCGCCTCGTAGAGCACGACGCCGAGCGACCAGATGTCACTGCGACGGTCGATGGCTTTACCTTCGACTTGCTCGGGCGCCATGTAGGCCATTTTGCCCTTGATTTGGCCTGCTGCGGTGGCGGTCATCTGACCGAGCGCCTTGGCCACGCCGAAGTCGGCGACCTTCACGCTGCCTTCGGCGCTCAAGAGAATGTTGTGCGGCGACACGTCACGATGGACGACGCCCAACAACTGACCATCGTCGTCCGTCAGATTGTGCGCGGCGTGCAAACCCATCGCCGCGTCCGAGATGATGCGCGCGGCGAGGTGCGCGTGAATGGGGTCGACCTTCGCGGGACTGTTGCCAATGACCGGAGGCGCGTTGGGATTGGAGCGAAGAATGTGAACGAACGACTCGCCGTTGATCCATTCCATGGCCAAATAAAGGGTCTTTCCCTCTTCGCCCAGTTCGTAGATCTCACAGACGTTCGGGTGGTGCACGCCCGCCGCGATGCGCGCTTCGTCGAGGAACATTCGCTCGAACTCGGGCTCTTCAGCGAGATGCGGCAGGATGGTTTTGATGGCGACCGTCTTGGAGAAGCCGCGCTGTCCGTGCAGGCGAGCCGCCCACACGCGGGCCATGCCACCCTTCGCGATCGGAATGAGCAACTCATACCGCCCAAGTCGGGTCCCTCGTCTCAGCGCGGCTTGCGGCGCGTCGTCGACGAGATCTTCGGGGGCGAGTTGCTCCACCATCAACGCAGAATGTTACACCCCAACGGACGCTATTTCACGGAACTTGTGGCCAGCTGGCAGTTATCGAAGTCCGAGCACGCGTTTGCCTGTCAGGGCTCCCACCAGCGCGAACGCCAGGATGGGCAGCACATGCGCAAAGGCGACATGTAGCCAGTGCGTCATGGGGCAATGCAAATCGATGAGAACCCCGCCCCAAGCACCCGCGGCCGCTCCGAGCGCAGCCCCGAGCATGCGGGGATGAACCGGATCGCTGCCTCGCCGTGCGAGAGCAAACGCGACGAAGGGCGCCGCGGAGAGGACAAGAGCCGCGCTGAGACAGTGAAGATTGGCGGTCCAAGGTGCTGCATCGCCAAACGAGGCCGCCGCCAACGTGCACCCAGTCACCCACGCGTAGACGACCGGCGCGCTGACGAGGGTCACGAGACCAAGAGTCTGCGACGCGCGTCCGAGCATGGACTTGCCTCGCCCGAGACTGCTCCACGTCGCGACGGATGCGACGAGAGTCCAGCCCACCGCGACAGCGAGAACGAAGCCGAGCGAGCGCCCCACCAAGGTGAGACCGCCGAGCTTCGCGAAGACGCCGAGAGCGACGGCAAAGCCAAGCGCTACCAAGAGCAGCGAGCGGAGACGCACGCGATCGCGGGTGAGCGCAGGCGTAGACGCAGTCGCCGTGAGCACTTTGTCTCGCAGGTGGAGCGGGAGTGGGTTCATGACTCCTCCCCCTGCGCGACGTCGCCCAACACATCGCCGAGCGCCGCGCGCAGCGACACGTACGCACGGTGTGCACGCAGCTTGACCGCCGTGACCGTGGTGCCGAGCACAGTCGCCGCCTCTGCCATCGAGAGTCCCTCGCGCTTGACGAGATCGAACGCGACGCGCTGCGCGTCAGGCAGCGTGGCGAGTTCTGCGTCGATGCGACGCCAGAGCTGCGCGGCGGCAACCAGGTCCTCTGCGCTTGCGTCCGTGGACGCCTCTTCAGGCGCGGTCGCTCCTTCTGGGTCTTTGCTGAGCACTTCGCGACGATGACGACGGGAGCGATCGATGAGCAGCCGACGCGAAATGGCATAAGCCCACGGCATCACCTGGGCACCAGGCAAAAATGATCCGCGGGCGATGTGCATGCGCATCATCGTCTGCTGCAGGATGTCCTCGGCGATGCTCTCGCTACGCGATTGCCGCAAGATGTAGGCGTAGATCTTCGGGGCGAGGGTGTCGTAGACCGCGCCGAACGCGCTGTCGTCGCCCGCGGCGTATCGCTCCATCGCGAGATCGGCGGGGGTGCGTGCGTCAGACACGAAGACGCGTATATCACGCAGCGCGACAGCGCACGCTCGGGCGAAATCAGAGATCGGAACGAAGACGGGACGACCGACCCCGGACGCGATGCTCATCATCGAGGGTGTTACGCACGCCGAGGGAAGGTGGTTTCGGTCTCGCAAGCAGACTCGCGCTACGCTTGGAGTCGTGGACGCGCTTTTGCTGCCTGATCCCATCGTGATCGTCTCGCACGCCTCGCCACGCGACCTGCATGCGTGGACCGCAGGCGTGAGCGGCACATGGGCGACGAATGCCCTGCCCGTGCAGTTTCGCGTCGGTCTTCCGCGCAGCCGCGATGTGGGTGCAGACGAGGACGCCGAGCTCGATGTGGCGTTGCGAGCGTGGCCTGGCGTCTCGTGCACTGCGTGGCGTGCCAAAATCGGAGCGCCTACCAACGCGCCTCCCGGCGACGACGGCATCAACGCGGTCTACTTCGACGACGCCACTTGGCCGAGCACCCTACCTCCTGGCGTCATCGCCACGACAGTCATTCACACCGACAGCTTCGGCCGTTACCACGACGCCGACATCCACTTGAACGGCGCGCAATACACTTTTTCTCTCGATGGACGCGCGGGCACCAAAGACCTTCGCAGCATCCTCACGCACGAACTGGGTCATGCGCTCGGACTGGGTCACTCCAGTGAGCTTCGCGCCACGATGTACGCGAGCAACGCCGGAGGGGTCGCTTGGCGATCTCTCGAAAAAGACGACCAAGATGGAGTCTGCGCGCTCTATGCAGGCGCTGGGCTGATCGCCGGTTGTGATGCGCGTGCGTGTCCGACAGGCTTCAAGTGCGTCGCCACGAGCTGCGAACGCATCGGGGAGATGAGCAACGTGTGCTCACCCTGCATGCGAGTCGTGGGCGCATGCGACGGAGCGGGAGACGACGCACGATGCATCGACATCGCTGGTGGACGCGTCTGCGGACGCGCATGCGTGCAAGACGTCGATTGCGGCTCTGGCTTTCACTGCAAACCCACCACCCTAGCCGGTGACACTCAATGCGTCTCGGACAACGCATGCAAGAACGGTCCAGACACGTGCGCCAAAGACACAGACTGCGTCTTCGGAACTTGTGCAAATGGCGCCTGCGTGGGTCCCGGAGATCTCGCAGACGCGGGAACCAGTCCTGACGCGAGCGACGCGGGCCAGGTCCTCGGCAGCGGCGTCAAAGGCGGCTGCACTCAGAGCGGGAACGCGCTCGGATCCAGCTGGATTTGGCTGCTCGCGTGGTTCTTGGTTCGTCGACGTCTCAAACCGTCTTAGGACAGCGCCGAGAACGCGCCCGCTTGACTTCCCTCGTGGCGTTTGTCATACATTTTGTATGTCACGAAGCAAGCCCGCGCGAATCAACGCTCGCCTCCCGACGGACGTGGCGCGTAAGGTCGCGTACCTCGAGAGTCGGACGAAGATGTCCACGACCGAGGTCGTTCTCGAGTCCATCGAGCGCTACTACGCTGCCATGACCGAGGGTGACGGGACAGCCGCTGAAGCGCTCGCCCAAGCCGGCTTCATCGGTTGCGCGACGGGCCCCGCGGATCTCTCGAGCTCCTACAAGTCCGAGCAGCGGCGCTCGCTGGCGAAGAAAGCGTGATCCTCGCCGACACGGGTTTCTGGCTCGCGCTCGCGAACAAGAGCGACAAACATCACACCCGCGCGCGAGCGGCACTCGCGAAGTACCGCGGACCTTACGTGTCTACCTGGCCCGTGATGACCGAGACGTGCCACATGCTCGCCTCGCGCCTCGGCGCCCACGCCACCGCGGCGTTCGTGCGAAGCGCAGCGCTCGGCGCCTTCGAGATCTTCGTTCTCGATCGGACGCACCTTCCGCGCATCGAGGTGCTGATGGAGAAGTACCGCGCGCTCCCAATGGACCTCGCTGACGCGTCGCTCGTGATCGCCGCGGAAGAGTCGGGCTCCGGCGACATCCTCTCGACCGACGCGCGCGATTTTGGCGCCTACCGCTGGAAGAATCGCAAGCCCTTCAAAAACCTGCTCGTGTAGCCCTGCATAGGTCACCGCGAAATGCAGCGATCCAGCAGGCGATTGACACTCTCGCGGCGGCCGCCGGCACTCGAAACGAACGCGTCGTCCGCGGAGGTCATCCATACGCGCATCTTGTCGATGCCGACGATGTCGCCTTGCGCACACGCGATGATCGCTCTCTGGCGAATGGTCTCTCGTCTCACGCGCACAGGGAGCGCGTCGAGATTTTGCAGCACGCGGTCGAAGTAGATCGCGGCATTCGTGAGATCATTTCGCTGCGACATGATCCTGCCAAGCAAGTAACTCGCGAGCCCGTCGTGCGTGCGCTCTTCCCACGCCGAGATCCGCGCGGCAGCCAGTGTGGGGTCCGCAGGCCTGCCCGGATCACCCAGCAACAAGGCTCGTACGCCTTCGCGCGCGTCAGGAGTGCGTGCGGCGATGGCTTTCACTTCGAGTGTGCGCGCTTGGTCTTCGTCGGGCGTCTCGTCGGCGAGTTCGGTGTACGCAGACGCAGCACGAGCAAAGTCGCCGTGCTGAAACGCATCATCGGCGAGTGTCTCGCGAGCTCTGTGCACGTAAGCGAGCGGCGCAGTGCCCGCGGAGAGTTCGGTCAACATCTGCTTGCCGCGCGCGGCGTCGCCCTCTCGGAGCTCCATCGTCGCGAACGCCAAAGTGGCTGAATCATCGTGCCGATCTCGCAGGAGCGCCTTCTCGTAGTTGTCTCGTGCGCCGCCGACATCATGCGCGTCTCGGCATGCATCGCCGTTCTTCTTGAACGCATCGACCACATGCGGGCACTTGCGCGTCCACACATTGGGCCTCTCGAACTTGGAGTCGACATACGCGAGTGCAGCAGGCGGCAAGACCACGCGATCGAGCGCCTGCCGAAACTCGGCGTCGATCTCGCTCCACGATTTGCCAAGCTGCGACTCAAGTGTCGCGCCCGAATACCAAGCGCGCACCACCACAGACCCGCGTGTGTCCATCAGCCACCGAATGAACGCGCCTGCGAGCGTGTAGCTCTTGCTCGCGGACGAGCCGAGAAAATCCACTGAAAAGATTTCACTCATGGCAGGCAGCTTGTCTTTGCGCTTCATCGCCGCTGCCCACTCGAGGTCAGTCAGTTCGTCCTCGTCAGGAGATGCCGCCACCGCGACGCCTTCGATGAGACCGGGATTGGGCCACCAACCGTTCGCGAGACCCGCGATGCGAAAGGGTCCGCGACCAAAATTTCCCGCGACGACGTGAGCTACCTCGTGACCGAGGACAGGATGCGGATAATTCGCCAACTGCAGGTAGACCTCATTGCGCCACGGCTTGGCGATGTACGTGTCTGCGGCGCCCATCAAACGCCTTTTTTCAGCTGAATCGCGAAAGAAGAACGCGCGCACTTTGACGGGCTGGTGGGTCCCCAGAACCTTCTCGGCGCTCGCCACCTCTTCATCGCAGTCCTTGACGAGGAGCGCGGATTCATCGAGGCGCAACGTCTTGGGGAACACCACGTCGCATCGCTCACCGCTTCGCTCACCACCGAGTTCTTTGGTGATCGTCTCGGAGGTCTCCCAATGACCGAGCGCAGGCCCCTCGACTGTGATGCCGATGCTCACGAGGGCGAAGAGAACGGCGATGGGCAAGAGGACGCCTCTTCTCCTGAAACGAAGACTTCGCCCTTTCGATCGGTGCAACATCGCAGCGAAAACGAGCGCGAAGCCGATCGTGGCCCCAGACCCGGCGCGGTAGGTGACCAGTGTGCCTCCCGCATCGACCACTGTGTCGTAGAGCGTGCCGTTGAAAAACCCGAAGAAGGGGTCGTACGCAAACACCATGGGCGACGAGTAGAAGCGCCAGAGGGAGAGCGCGATGCCGCCGAGAGGTCCGAGGAGCGCGACTACAGTTGCTGCGAGTCGCCGGCGCTTGCGATCGATCGCGCGCTCGCCTGCAAACCATCCCCAAAGACCGCCGAGGATCGTTCCGATGCCCGCCGTCAGAACGAACGTCCACAGCCCGCCGGCCAAGTCGCAGATGCCCACGCGAAGCCCATGAATCAGCCCGATCGCGATGCCCATCGTCGCAAACGCGATCCCGCTCATCACACCGCGCCGAGCACCCGCCACAGGTGTAGACCACGCCGCGCCTCGCGCGGACGTGCCGTCGGGAGAACCGAGCTCGAACGACACATCGAGGGCCGTCGCGATCGCGCACGCGCTCGGCAACAGCACGCCGCTGATGACCGCGTGCTCATAGCCGAGTCCACCAAGCTGCGGCAAAAATCCAAGGCCAAACAGCGTGGCCCCGGACACCAGCGCAGCGACGCGTTGCGCGCGAGAACCGAAGAGCGGCGTCACCGGCGACTACGGAGCTGGCGCGTCTGAAGCGGGTGGCGGAGGAGGAACACTCGCGCTCGTCGGAGCGGGCGGTTCCAAGACGAGCGGCAGGATCTCGTCCACGCGCTTGATCAAGTGAATGGTCAACTCGTCGCGGACGTCCTTGGGCACGTCGTCGAGGTCACGTTCGTTTCGCACGGGGATGAGCACTGTTCTGATTCCAGCGCGGTGGGCGGCGAGCAGCTTCTCTTTGATGCCACCGACGGGCAGCACCAACCCACGCAAAGTAATCTCACCGGTCATGGCCACGTCACGCTTGATCGAACACCCCAACAGAAGCGAGCAAACCGCTGTAAAAATGGTCACTCCAGCGCTTGGTCCATCTTTTGGTGTGCCGCCTTTGGGAAAGTGAATGTGCAGGTCGATCGTCTTCATGAAGTCTGGATCGAGGTGCAGTCGCTCTGCTTTGCTCCGTACGAAAGAGACTGCCGTCGCCGCAGACTCTTGCATCACGCTCTTGAGATTTCCCGTGACGGTGACGCTGCCTTTGCCAGGCATCTTGGACGCTTCGATGAAGAGGATGTCTCCCCCCGATGGAGTCCACGCGAGACCCGTCGCGATGCCCGGCGCCATCGTGCGCTCGGAGAGATCAGGCTGATACTTTGCCCCGCCGAGGATTTTTTCGATCAGCTCGGGTGTCGCCTTCTCGTGGACGTCTTCGCCCTCTGCGATGCGCACCGCGATGGATCGACAGACCGCGCCGATCTCTCTCTCGAGTCCGCGCACGCCGGCTTCGCGCGTGTACCGCTCGATGAGCGCGTCGATGCCTTCTTTGGTGAACTCGAGTCTCTCGTCTGTGAGTCCGTGACTCGAGAGCTGCTTGGGACACAAGAACTCGACCGCGATGTTGCGCTTCTCCGTGCGCGTGTACCCAGGCACTTCGATCACTTCGAGGCGATCCCAGAGAGGTCCGGGGATCGTGTCTGGATTGTTCGCCGTCGCGAGAAAAGTGACCTGCGACAAATCGAAATGCGTGTCGATGTAGTGGTCCTGAAAGGTGCTGTTTTGTGCCGGATCAAGCACCTCGAGCAAGGCCGCTCCTGGGTCGCCCATCATGTCGACGCCCATCTTGTCGACCTCGTCGAGGACGAACACGGGGTTTTTGACGGCGACCTTTTTCAGACCCTGAATGATGCGTCCCGGCAGCGCGCCAACATACGTGCGACGGTGCCCGCGAATCTCTGCTTCGTCTCGCACGCCACCGAGGGCGATGCGGTGATAGCGACGACCCATCGAGCGCGCGATCGACCGTCCGAGCGAAGTCTTCCCGACACCAGGAGGACCGATGAAGCAAAGAATCGGTCCCTTCTTGTCGGCTCGGAGTTTGCGCACGGCGATGTACTCGACGATGCGCTTCTTCACCTTCTCGAGTCCAAAATGGTCTTCGTCGAGGCAACGGCGCACATCGAGCGGGTCGAGTTTGTCTTGCGTGGTTTTGCTCCAAGGCAGATCGGCGAACCACTCGAGATACGTGCGAGTGACGTTGTACTCCGCGCTCTGTTGCGCCATCCCCGCGAGACGAGAGAGCTGCTTTTTGGCTATTTTGTGGGCGTCCTCTGGCAGCTCTGCTTTTCGCAAACGCTCGCGCAGCTCCTCGACCTCGTCGTCTTCGTTGCTCTCGCCGAGCTCTTCTTTGATGGTGCGCATCTGCTGGCGGAGGACTGCTTCGCGCTGATTTTTTCCTTCGCCTTCGACCATCGCGCGCACCTGTTTGTGCACACGCAATACGTCGAGGTGTTTTTTGACCAGCGCGCTCACGATCCGCACGCGCGCCTTGGGATCGAACGTCTCGAGCACGCGTTGCTTGTCGCTGATGTTGGCTTGCTCGACCGTCAAGTTGCTCGCGATCAAGTCTGCGAGCGCGCCGCTCTCGCGAACATTGTCGAGAATGCCGGCCGTCTCTTTTGGCAGATTCGGCATCAATTGCAGGGCCTCGCGCATGGCTTCCCGCAGGGCGCTCCCGAGCGCATCCAGTTCGGGATCGCGTTCGAGATCCTCTGCCACGCGCACGATGCGGCCTTTCATGTACGGCTCGAGGCTCGTCTGCTCGGTCACGCGCAGCCGCGAGAGTCCGTGCAGCACGACTGAGTAGTTCTGCGGCCCAAGGCGAATCACCTTCACCACGCGCGCGAGGGTGCCCGTCTCGTAGAGGTCGCCCCAGCCGGGTTCGTCGATGTCGCTGTCCTTTTGACTGACGATGCCCAAGACGGGTCGATCGAGTCCGAGAATGTCTTCGACCAGACGCACACTACGAGCACGACCCACATTGATGGGCACGACACTCGCGGGGAAGACGACACTGTTGCGAAGCGGCAAGATCGGAACGATCTCGGGCTCCGAGAACGAGGGCTCAGCACTGTGAGTAGACACGCGATTGCCTATAGCACTTCCTGCCGCAGTCGCGCGGCGTCCGACTAGCTGAACCACGGCCAGGTCTCTTGCTCGCGTCTGCGCGCTCCGATACCGTGGGGATCAATGCGGTGGCTCGTTTCGAGTGTGTTCTTACTTGGTCTCGCGCACTGTGGGATCGAAGCGGGTGGCGTCATCTCGACGCCCGGTGTCGACGCCTCGCTCATCGACACCTCCGTCAAGGACACGCAGCCACCCAAAGATGCGCCCAGCGATCAGCTCGTGGATGTCGCCGATGTGTCTTCACCTGGGTGTGATCTCAGCAAGCCGTTCGGCGCCGCGGTAGGCGTCACCGAGATCAACACGACCGGCGAGAACGAAGGGTTGAGACTCTTCAACGATGGCTTGAACGCCGTCATTGGGTCGACTCGCGCGTTCACCCAAGGCGGCTTCGACCTGCAGTTCACGTCGCGCGCCAACCTACTCACGCCGTTTGCCACGCCCACGAATGGTGGACTGCTCAACAGCCCGCAGGAAGACGGCGACGGCACACTCGGAAACGATGGTCTCGTCATCTACTTCGACACCAAACGCCTCGGATTCTACCAACTCTATCAAGTGAAGCGCGGCACCATCAACGATGCTTTTGGATATGCGGCGCCGATTCCCTTCGTCAGCTTCGGTGCCGCCAACGACTTCGAGCCGTTCGTCACCAAGGATGGGCAGCGCATGCTTTTCGTGTCCGATCGCGATCCAAAGATCGGCAAATCGGACGTGTATCGTACACAAATCGGATCGAACGGTTACTTCGACCCGCCGGTCGCGGTGCCAGAGCTCTCGGTTGCCAACACGAGGATTTACGACCCCATCTTGTCGCTCGACGAGTTGACCATCTACTTCGCGAGCGATCGGCCCGATGTCCAAGCCAAAGGCAAACTCGACATCTGGACGGCCAAACGGCCAAGCTTGGCGGCCCCGTTCACCACGCCGAAGCTCGTCCCCGAGCTCAACACGACCAGCAGCGAAGGGCCCTCGCAACTGACCGATGACGGCTGCACGCTCTACTTCACGAGCGACCGAGCGGGTGGACTATACGAAGTGTATGTCGCGACCAAACCGAAGTGAGTTGGGCTCTGGATTGACCAATTTCTTCGGGCCCCAATTGACGACTCCGATTTGGGCGTCAAACATGGTAGTCAATCGGCAACGATGCGGCACAGCGTGCGGACCGTTGCGATCTTCACTCTCCTTGTTGGTTGCGGGGGCGCGACCGCTCAAGATCCGACGAGCGCACTGCACGAGTACGCGCACGCGCTCGAAGACGGCCGATCAGACGACGCCTACCGACTGTTGAGTGACGAGGCACGGCGCGGAGTTTCGATCGAAGCCTTTCGCCGCATGGTGAAGGACGATCCGAACGAAGTGCGCGAGTTCGGTCGGGCGCTCTCTCGTCCCACGGCGCCTGCGGTGGTCACCGCAAAAGTCACCAACCCCAACGGACAAGAGCTCTCGCTCGTGCTCGAAGACGGCAAATGGAAGGTCGATTTGTCAGCCGTCGACTTCTACGAGCAAGACACCCCGCGCCACGCAGCGCAAGGCTTCGTCCGTGCGCTCGAACGCAAACGCTACGACGTGGTGATGCGCTTCGTGCCGGACTCGCACAAAGAAGGCGTCACGGTCGAAAAACTCAAAGCCTCATGGGAAGGCGAAGAGAAGGGCGAGACCGAACAAGTGCTTGCCGCCCTCAAGCAAGCCGCGCCGACTGCGGCGATCGAAGAGACTGGCGAACGCGCGGCGATGCCATACGGATCGGGCATATTGCAGCTGGTGCGCGAACACGGCGTTTGGAAGATCGAGAGTTTCAGATGAGAGACGTTCGCAGCCCCTGCCCCTCTGCCTGCCCGCTGAGTTGACGGCGACTCGATGGCGGACGCGACGCAACACCAGAAGGCAGGTCGACGATACGGCGTGATCTTCGTCGCAGTGATCGCGATGGCGTTCATCGTGTCGAGCACGACGCAAATCATCACTCAGTGCTTCAACCTTGGAGCGCCGACCAAAGCGCCTCCCGATGACTGCGTACGCGGAGTTCGCACACTCGAAAACGCGCTGGATCAAGCCACTTCGAGGGCATCGAGAGAGCGAGACGACCCAACCATGCAGAGCGCGTGGGACACCGCGCTTTTGCCGGAGTGGAGTCTTGCACCCACCATCGACAGCACGTGCGCTGCGACCCCCGAAGGCACGCAAGCGTTTGCGTCGCTCATGCGTTTGCGTCGCGCGCACGAAGCCTTGCTTCATCGTCGCGGCGCAGAGGTGAAACCTCTCCGCGAGAGCCTCGAAGCCCAGTTGGCCCCAAGATAACGGCACGTCCGCCCCAAAGGCGCGGCGTGGTCCCACCCAGAACGCCACACTCCCCCTTTGAGTGCTTTCGCGCTAAAGGCTCAGCGACCAGATGTCCGAGCAAGCCGTCTCTCTTACTTTCAATGCGCTGCCACTCTCGGCCGATGTGCGAAAGGCCATCGACGAGCTGGGCTACGTTTCTCCAACTCCCGTTCAGCTCGCGGTCTTCGAGCCGGCACTGGCGGGCAAGAGCTTGGTGGTGCAGGCGCGCACGGGGACGGGCAAAACTGCTGCGTTCGGCTTGCCACTGATTGACGGCCTCGTGAAGAAGAACACGCCGCACGTGCAGGCGTTGATCCTCACGCCAACACGAGAGCTCGCGTTGCAAGTGATGCGCGAGATCGAGTCCCTCGCGCGGCATCGTGGCACGAGGGTGGTCGCGATCTACGGCGGCGCAGCGATGGGACCGCAGATCGATGCGCTCAAAGGCGGCGCGCAGATCGTAGCGGGGACTCCTGGTCGCGTCCTCGATCACATTCGACGCGGCACATTCGACACCTCACACATCAAAGTGTTCGTCCTCGACGAAGCCGACGAAATGCTCTCGATGGGTTTTGCCAAAGAGCTGCACGCGATCGCAGACTCGCTGCCAAAAGAGCGGCAAGGCCTATTTTTTAGCGCAACCATACCGCCGGACATCGAGCGGCTCGCGCAGAGTCAGCTCAAAGATCCAGAGTTCATCACACTGTCGAGCGATCAAATTGGCGCGCTCGAGGTCAACCACTCTGTGTTTTTTGCACCAGGCGACAAGCGTGCGGCGCTCGTTCGCATCTTGGAGGTCGAAGATCCCGAGAGCGCAATCTTGTTCTGCAACACCAAGGACGAGACCGAGCGTGTCGCAGGGTTGCTCAACAAGCTTGGCTACGACGCCGATTGGCTCAATGGCGATCTCGATCAGCGTGACCGCGAACGCGTGATGTCCGCGACGCGCGAAGGTCGCTTGCGGTTTTTGGTGGCGACTGACGTGGCTGCGCGCGGGATCGACATCTCGCACCTCACGCACGTGATCAACGCTGATTTCCCCGAGTCTGCAGAGGCCTACGTGCATCGCACAGGTCGAACGGGGCGCGCAGGACGTACCGGAACCGCGATCAGCATCATCGCACCGAAAGACATCGGCGCTCTTTATCTGCTCAAGCTCACGTATGGCATCAAGCCGATCGAGCGGCAGCTGCCGAGCGACGCTGACGTGAAGACGCGCGCAGAGGCCGACCTCGTCATGATGTTCGTGGACGGGTTCGCGGCGAGGCAGCCGCATCCAGAAGACCTCGCGCTCGCCCGCAGACTGCTCACTCACGAGGGCGCAGAGCAAGTCGTCGCAGGATTGCTTCGTGACCACTTGGGCGCGCGACCCGATGCACAACAGAGCGCCGGGGAAGCACGACGCGCCAAGGCTCCGCCTCCAGCCGCGCCCGCAGAACGAGAGGCTCCACCGAAAGCCAAACCTGCGCCGCGCGAGGCGGTGACGCTCAAACCAGTCACAGTCACCACGGTCGCACCACTGGATGCGATCCCCGCGCAAAAAACAGCCTCGGCGCCGCGTTCACCAGCCAGAGAACGCAAGCCACGCCCGGAGCGTCCACTGCATAACGAGGCTCGCGGAGGCTGGCAGCCGCCCGCAGAAAAAGACGACGACGCGCCGATTCTGGAGAGCCGATCCAAACGTGAAGACAGCACGATGCCGGGCTTCACCGAGTCGAGCGGCGCAGAGTCAGAACCGATCACGTTGCGTAAGGCGCCAGCACCCAAACCAAAGACCGAGTTCATCGACGACGAGGGCGCGGACTTCGTGCAGGTGTTCGTCAATGTCGGCAAGCGAGACGGCGCCAACGCCAGCGACTTGCAGAAGATGCTCACCGAGCGTGGGGGCATCGAGCGCAAAGACACGGGTCGAATTCGCGTTCGCGACCGCAACAGCTTCGTGAGCGTGAAAAAGGACGACCTCGACAAGGCGATCGCGGCTTTTTCGGGGCAAGTGTTTGGTGGCCGGAGTGTCATCGCCGAGCGGGCGCGCGACCGAGTGACCGACGACGGGGCCAGCTCGAGCAGTTGAACGCCGCTCTCGCGACAAAATTCCGCGCAATCGTGCATGGATTTGATTTTTCGCGCAGGCGACCGTTGAGCGTAGCGGCCGTTGTGCCGTATTCTGAATGCCCATGACTGCAGCAAGCGTGGCGCACAAGCAACGCCCCCCAATCGCATCTTCTACATCTCCAACAGCGACTCTCCGCACCCTGTTGGACGGCCGCCGAAAGTCCGGCCAAGCATTTTCGCTCGACGAGGCGATCGCCACGATCGTGCCTCTTTGCCTCGATCTAAAAGAACGGCACGATCGGGGCGAGAAGCTCTATGTGCATCCGTCGGGCATCGCGCCGGGCGCAGATGGTCTGGCGAGACTCGCTCCTGCCCTCGCGGTACTCCCCACGCTCGCGCAAGATCGAGCCTGCATGGCCCCCGAGCTGCAGCGCACGCTGGCGCCGGGCGATTCGCGCGCGAGTGTGTTTTCGGTCGGTGCGGTGCTCTACGAGATGGTCACTGGCAAGCACATCGGACCGGGCATGCTTCGTCCTCGCGACGTGAATCCGAGCCTGCCAGAGGCACTCGACTTGTTGCTCGCCAAAGCTCTCGTGGGTGATCCGGCGCATCGTCCAGACGATTTGGGCGCGCTCGCAAGCGCGATGCATCACTTGGCGCCCATGAAGAGTGTTCACCCGCCCGATGTCGACGAATCGCGCCTCGACCACACCGAGTCGTTCGAGGTCGACATTCGTCTATCGATGCTTCCCCCCACCGAAATTGCCTCGACCGCGCCGCAATCGTTTCCGAAGCCAGCGCCGATGGGCATGGCACCTGTCGGTCAAGCGCCGGCGCAGGTCCGTCAGTCCGCGCCGAGCGCGGTCCCGAACTCCGCGCCCAGGAGCAAAAACGATCCGACCGCGCGGTTGTCGGAACTCAAAGCGCGCCTCGAGAGCGATCCACGTCCGCGCTATGTCGTGAGCAAAGATCACATGGATCACGGGCCTTTTTCGGCCGTGGAACTGCTCCAGCAAATCACGAGCAACTCCTTCGCGAGCGACCACGTGTTGCGCGACGAAATCTCCGGGCAAGCGATGATGATCAAAGAGTGGGAAGAGTTCGCGCCGTTCGCGGATCAGGCCGCTCTCAAACGCGAGATCGTCGCCGAGAAAAAGGAAGTCGCGCGGGTCGTCGAGCAAGAGAAGCAAGCGGGTGTCGCCAAGTCGACCATCGGCATCGTCTTGGTCGTCGCGCTCGTCGCCGTCGGCGCGGTCTTCGTCATCAAGGCCGTTGGCTCGAAGAAAGACGACTTTGCGATCGCCGACGACAAGGGCGGTCTCAATGTCGATCCAGCCGGAAGCATCAAAGGCCAAAAGCGCAACAAGCCGAACGCAGGTGGTGGCGTGGGCGGCAACTACGGCGGCGGCCAGAGCTTCGAAGCCGCCTGGGCAAAGGCCGAACAGAAAGTGAACATCGGCGGCGCCAATCAGCGCGATCTCACCCAAGAAGAGCTCGGGCGACCCTTGCAAAACGCGAGCTTCGTCAACGGCTGCGGCGCACCAGACAACATGCACGTCAACGTGAGGGCCGCGGTGCAAAACGGTCATGCCGTCGGTGTCACGGTGACCACCAGCCCGCCGAATGCAGGCGTCGCATCGTGCATCGATCACGCAGTGCGCGGCATCGCGTGGCCCGTGAGTCCGAACATGGACTCGGTCAACACCAACTACTAGCCCCTCCCGGCCTCCCCTTTCGGTCGGATCAGTTCGCGGTCGCTCGGGTCTCTGCGCTCTTCTTTTTGCCGTAGAGGCCGAGGAGAGTCTTTTCGTACTTCTCCATCACCTTGCGGCGCTTCACTTTGAGGCTTGGTGTGAGCAGATCGTTTTCGGTCGTGAAGTCTTCGGTGATGATCGCAAAGTCTTTGATCTCTTCGAAGCCCTTGAAGTCGCCGCCATACTTCGACAGCTCCTTCTTGAAGACGTCGCGCACCTTGGGGTTTTCGAGCAGCGCGTCGCCCGAACCCGAGATGCCAAGCTCTGAGGCCATCTTCTTGAGGGCGTCCATGTTCGCGACGACGAGGGCCACGTTGTAGGGCTTGTTGTCGCCGAAGACGAAGGCGTTGAGGATGAAGGGCGAGAGCTTGAGCTTTTCTTCGAGCGGCGAAGGAACGACATACTTGCCGTTCTCGAGCTTGTACTGCTCTTTGATTCTACCTGTAATGTACAGGTATCCGTGCGCGTCCAAGTAGCCTTGGTCGCCCGTGCGAAAGCCGCCATCCCCCGTAAAAACAGCCGCGTTCTCTTCTGGCCGTTTGAGGTATTCCTGCATGACATTGGGGCCGTAGACGAGGATTTCTCCCTCCACGCGATCCTTGCGATCGCTCGTGGTGATCTTGGGATCGATGACGATGCGCACGCCAGGGATCGCGCGACCGACCGATCCGATGCGACGCTCGCCGGGACAGTTCGTGGTCGCGATCGGTGAGGTCTCCGACAGGCCGTAGCCTTCGTAGACGGTGATGCCGAGACTGTCGATGAACTCGGCTACGTCGCGGCTGATGGCGGCTCCACCGCTGAATGCGTACTTCAAGCGCCCGCCGAAACGCGCGCGCACTTTGGAGAAGACAATCTTGTCGGCGAGTGTGAGCACGAGGTGCTCGCGAATCGTGAGGCGATGCCCGTCACGCTCTTTGCCCGCGGCAACGAGCGCGCTCTTGACCATCGACTGAATGGGCGACGGTTGCTCCGCGATTTGCTTTTGCACCGCTTGATAAATCTTGTTGAAGATTCGCGGCACGCTCATGAGCACCGTGGGGCGCACTTCTGCGAGGTTTTCGATGATTTTGTTGGTCGACTCGCACAGGCCCATGCTCGCGCCGAGCGAGAACAAACAGTGCAGCTCGCAGACCTGACCGAACACATGCGCCCAAGGCAAAAACGAGAGCGAGCGATCCACCTCACTCATCGGGAAGATCGCATGCACGGAGGCGACGTTCGAGGCGATGTTGTAGTGCGAAAGCACGACGCCCTTGGGGTTGCCGGTCGTTCCGCTCGTGTAGATGATGCACGCGGTGTCTTCGCGTTTGGGCTTGATGGCAGGCACGCGGTGCGTGGACTCGAGCAACGACTTGTAGCTGACGACGTTCGAGCCTTCGCCGCTCACGTCCTCGAGACAAATGATTTTTTCGAGCGACTTGATCTGACCGAAGAAGCGTTTGCACTTCTCGAGGATGGCTTTGGTCGCGACGACGAGCACCTTCGCATCGCAATCGTGAGCGATGAACTCCCAGTCCTT
>JAYVXK010000165.1:0-2461 GCA_043785265.1 Myxococcales bacterium
CGCGGGCAAATGCTTCTGTCTGATGGCAGCGTGCTTGCGGGAGGCTTCTTCCAAAACGATTGGTCTTTACCAACCGTCGTCAGCGATCCCCTCGCGCACACTCTTCGACCAGCCGCGAAAACCAAACACGACGCCACGCCTTACTTGCCTTGATTGCCGCGTCTTTTGCTTGGGCGTCGCATCGAACGGTGACTGCCGTCGCCTGCGCCGATTCCGCCGCCAGTTCCGGTCGTGCGTGTTGGCGCGAAGCGTCCACCGCCTAGTCCGCTGCGGGGTCGCGCGCTCTCGCCTTCTTGCTCGCGCGGTCCGCTCGAGCCTCTGCCCGATCGACCGCCGTAGTCCTCTGTGACGTCCACGCCACGTCTGCCGGGTGAACCCATGCCGTACCGCGGCGCGACGTTTTCGGTGTTGGGAGCAGACTCGCGACTCCGACGCCAAGGCGCTCGAAGTTGTGGCTTGCTCATGTTCGGCTCGATCTCACTGGGGATCGACTTGGGCACGCCGTAGGCTTTTTTCAGGTCTGACAACTCTTGATACGTCAAGCTTCTGACGGCGCCCGGGCGCAGACCTTCGCTCGTGATGTTTGCGAACGCGGTGCGCGAGAGCCGCATGACTTCGAACCCGCTCGCGGTTCCCATGCGACGAATCTGTTGATTGCGACCCTCGCGAACCGTGACTTCGAACCAAGTCTTGCCGCGTTCTGCTTTTGCGGTGAGCCGATCTCTCACGTCACTCGACCGCGTCGGCCCGTCGCTCGATTCGTATCGAATCAGCGAGACCTCGGCAGGCAGCGTCATGCCATCGTCGAGTTCGACTCCTGTGCGCCATCGCTCGAGGTCCACGTCTTTCATCGTCCCAGATGCCTTGACGACATACGTCTTGGGGACGGCTTTCTTTGGGTGCAACAATCCATCGGCAAATGCACCGTCGTTCGTCGCGAGCAGCACGCCGCTCGTCGCGAAGTCCAAGCGACCAACCGGATACACGCGCGCATCCACGTGACCGAGCAACTCGCGCACCGTGGGACGTCCTTCTGGATCACTCATCGTCGACACGACACCGCGCGGCTTGTGCATCACCAGGTAAATGAGCTTCTCGGCGACGACGCGCTTGTTGTCGACCTCGATGCGATCGCGACGTTGATCGACACGCGTGCCGAGCTCGGTGACGACGTGACCATTCACTCGCACGTGCCCACCAGAAATGAGCTGCTCTGCGTGTCGACGTGACGCGATCCCGCCGCGTGCGAGCACCTTCTGCAAGCGCTCACCGCGCGCGGGAGCGTAATTCGGGGCCTCTACCGCCTCTGCTCGTTCTGGTCGCGGCGCACTCGGGCGCGCAGGCGCGGGCCGAGCGGGGCGGTCGTCGGCGTTGCTCGATCTTGGCCGTCGCTCGGCGTCCTTCCAACTGGTGGTCGCTGCGGTCGATCGCGAGGGACGAGGCGCCGTGTCGCTCCGACCGTGCGTGTTCCTGGGGCGTGCGGGTTCGCGATCGCGATCATTGCGCCCGCGAGTGTCAGTCGCGCGTGCTGGACCCCTCGTGTCGCTCCGACCTCGCGTGTCGTTCGAACGCGAAGGACCTCGCGGTTCGCTCCGACCTCGCGTGTCGTTTGAGCGCGCGGGGCCTCTCTCGTCGCTCCGAGTTCTTCCATCGTTGGACCGCGAAGGCCTGTTCGAGGGCAGATTGCTTGCAGCAGGCTTGCGTGAGCCAGGCTTAGTGTGGGAGCGTTTGGTCATATGCGTCGTGTCGAGAAACCCTGGGGTTACGAAATCGTCTGGGCGGAGACTGATCGCTACGTGGGAAAAATTCTCCACATCGCGAAGGGTCAAAAGCTCTCACGCCAATACCACAACCGCAAGGACGAGACATTTTACGTCCAGTCCGGCGAGATGGACCTCGAGGTCGGGCAAGGCGCCGATCAAAAGACCATTCACATGCACCCTGGTGAGAGCTTTCACTGCACACCCAAGACAATCCATCGCATGGTCGGTGTCACCGACGTGGACGTGATTGAGGTCAGCACCCCCGATTTGGACGATGTAGTTCGGCTCGAAGATGCATACGGGCGCGAGGGAACGACCAAGGCATAGAACCAGCCAAGACTGAACCGATGTAACGTTCTGCGCGCGCCGACAAGCGCGTAGCCTTTCGCTCGATGCCTGATCTCGCAGATGGCGAAACAGCCGAAGTACAAGGCTCGGGATCTTCCGTCTACGAGCTCAAGAACAGTGGCGGAGTCTTCTCGTGTTCGTGTCCCGCGTGGAGAAATCAGTCGCTTGGAATCGAGCGTCGCACGTGCAAACACTTGCGCGCGTATCGTGGTGACGAGGCAGAAAAGGAGCGGCTCGGCACGGCTGAATTGAGCGGCAAGCCAGTTCGTGTACCACGCACACCAAGTGATGGCGCAGAGGCAGACACGAGCGACGCGCCGCCTGTGCTCCTGGCCCACAAGTGGGAAGTG
>JAYVXK010000166.1:0-2460 GCA_043785265.1 Myxococcales bacterium
CAAGGAGCTGCGTCGCATCGACCAGTTCTTGATGAAGGGCAAGAGCCTCGCGATGTTCGCCAGCTTCCTGAACCTCAAGGCGAGCGACGCGACCATGAACGCGACACTCAGCGCGCACGGTCTCGACAAACTGCTCGATGGTTACGGCATCGAGATGCGCAAAGACGTGGTGCTCGACTTCGGCCGCAGCTTCCGCGTGAACATCATGACGCAGGGCGGAATGGCCAGCGCCAAGTTTCCGCAGATGGTCGACGTCATCGACGACGCCCAATTCAAAGGCGACGACGCGTTGCTCGACACGAGCTTTGCAGGCTTCTTTCGTATCGAAGAAGTCGCGATGCCGTTCACCTCATCGCTCTTGCTCCACAAGGACAAGCAGCCGGACGTCCCCGCCAAAGACTTCAAAGTCGTCGCACGCTCGACTCCCTACGCGATTCGCAAGACGGACGACACGGTCGACTTGAATCCGTTTCAAGCGTGGAAGCCCAAGGGCGAGTGGCAGCAGTTCAATCTCGCCGCCACCCTCGAAGGTCGCTTGAAGACCGCATTTCCTGGGGGCGACAAGCAAGGCATCACCGCGCCCGACCAAGTGCCCGACGGCAAGGTCTCGCGCATCTTCGTGATCTCGTCGAGTCAGTATCTCGCCAATCCGTTTGCTCGCTCGGGCAACGGCCAAGACATGCAGCAGTTCGGCATGCAGATGCCCATGGGTGGCGACGAGAAGATCCTGCAACTCGCGAGTCCGTATGCGCAGCAGGCGCTCACCAACACGATCCTCTCGTTCAAGAACACACTCGACTGGTTGTCGGGTGACTCTGCGCTGCTCGCCGTGAGCGCGAAGATTCTGAGCGAGCCGACCCTCGTCTATGGCGACGTTCGCGCACCCAAGTTCGATCCGAACGAAACGGACGAAGACATCAAACGCCGCGAGAAGGATCTCAAAGAAGCACGCAAGACCACGCAGAGCACGATTCAGTGGCTGCTGATCTTCCTCGTGCCAATCCTCTTCTCACTGTTCGGCGTGCTGCGTTGGCAGATCCGCAAGTCCTCGCGCCTCAACGCGCGTCTTGCCTGATTCCACTTATGGTTTGGAGCGCTGAGACATGTCTCGTGAAATAAAGATTGGTGTAGGGCTCGTGGTCGTGGCGGCCCTTGGTGTTGGCGTTTACTACCAGCAAAAAAAGGACGCCGCGAAAGGCACCACCACCACAACGCAAGATCTGCCTGATTTCAAGGGCACAGACGACGTCGACAAGATCGACATCACCACCACCAAAGAGGGCAAAGTGGTGGAGGTCGTCCTCGAGAAGAAGGGCGACAAGTGGGAGCTGACCAAACCCACGAGTGCGATCGCGAATCAAGCCAACGTGAAGAGCCTCCTCGACAACATGAAAGAGGTGAAGCTCACCGAGGTCATCACCGCGAAGCCGGACGACAGCACGCTCGGCACGTACGAATTGGATGACGCGCACTCGTTGCACTTGGTCACATTCAAAGGCGCCGACAAAAAGCTCGACGCGACCTTCGGCAAGAGCGGCGGCCGAGGCAACATGATGATGATCGCGGGCAAACCAGCCGTTTACGCAGCCAGCGGCTATTCCGGTTGGATGTACGCGCGCGTGCCGAACGACTTTCGCGACAAAGAGATGTTCAAGTTCGACGACGCCAATGTCACGGGCATGATCATCTCGAACTCGCACGGTACCTTCGACTTCTCGAAGAGCGACAAGTGGACGGCCAAGTTCAAGCCGGTCAAAAAAGACCAGAAGCCGATCGACCACTTCGACGAAGACAAATTGAAGGCAGCCATCAGCGCGTTCAAGGGTCTGTCTGCAGAAGACTTCGGCGATGGCAAACCTATGAGCGACACGGGTCTCGACGCGCCCGAAGCGACGGTCACGATCGCCATGAAGGACGGCACTCACACACTGCGCGTTGGGAAGATCGCGAATGCATCGTCGCGGTATGCTCTGCGTGATTCAGACGCGACCATCTTCGTCATCGGCAGTTTTGCGGGCGACTGGACCACGGCAGATGTCAGCAAGTTCCAGAAGCCGCTCGATGGTGGCGTCGAGAAGCCACCGGAAGGACCGCCGATGGGCATGCCTCCCGGGATGATGGGAATGCCGCCAGGAATGGGCATGCCTCCAGGCCACCCGTAAGGGATGAGCGAGGGAGCAATGGACCTCTTTGGCAAACTAGCGAGTTACGACTACGGCGAAGTTCACTTCAAGCTCGATAAGGCCACCGGCCTCAGAGCCATCGTGGCGATCCACGATTCGCGTCTCGGACCCGCGCTCGGAGGCTGTCGCTTCATTCACTACGACACCGACGAAGCCGCAGTAACCGACGCGCTGCGACTCGCGCGTGGCATGACCTACAAAGCCGCGCTCGCCGGTCTCGCACATGGCGGCGGCAAGAGCGTGATCATTCGGCCCAAAGAAGTATTCGATCGGGTCG